>JAISEX010000054.1 GCA_031263875.1 Eubacteriales Family XIII. Incertae Sedis bacterium
GATTTTTGTGCGGTTGATAAAAGTTGGTTATGGGTGGGGTTGGGGCGGGTGAAATGACGTGGCGTAGGGGCGGCATTCTGCCGCCCGCGGGTGGCAGACGGCACGGAGAGGATGGTCACGTCGAATCCGTTTCTCGTTTCTTTTTGTGTTTATGCGATAGGCTCATTCGCCGAAGGAAGGAGGGGTGTGTTATGTGCTTTGCCCGCACAGGGGACGGGAGACGGCAAAGGAATGGCGCTTGGGTCATGCGTTTTCTCGCGCGTTTTGGTGCGCGGGTGAGAAACGGGAACGCCGGAGGGAGGACGGGCGGGACGTAGACTTTTCTCGCACAGGGGAGCCGGAGCGCAGCGACGGCGACGCGCAAGGGACAGCAGCGATATCCTTTTTGGCCACCGGCAAAAAAGATACAAGCGAAATGCTCTGTTTTACCTTGCGGCTGAAGCCGCGTAAAACAGGCTCCGGTGGGGCTGTTTTACTGTGTTTAAAATTTTCTTATTGTTAAAGTTTTAACAATTGAACCATCGTATTTATTTCAGAACAGCCCCATGCGCCCGAAAGAAGATACCGCGATCCACCGGATTGCTTTGCTGCTGCACTTTCTGGCGGGAGACGAGTGTCGCCGTCCGTCATCTATGGCTTCCCGCGCCGTTCGCTTTTCTGCCGTGTCTGATAATTAGGTAGGCGCTGACGGCGGTTATCGCCGCGATAATGCTGAGCGCGAGTACGGTCAGCGGCAGAGCGAGCCCAAAGTCGCTCGACAGCACTTGGTAGGTGCCGATAAGTCCGAACAGGATAAACGCGCCCGCCGATACGAGTTTCACGGTTCTCTCGGGGATTTTCTTGCGAAGGAGTATGCCGACGATTATGCCGATGCCGTCAGCGATAAGCATGCCCGTTGTCGTTCCCACCAAAATGCCGAGCGGCGCGGCGGGGAATTTCGTTGCGAGCGCTATTGTGGCCAGTTGCGTCTTATCGCCCATCTCGGCGATAAAGAAGGCGATGGCGACGGTTATCACCGCGCCGTATTTCGTCGTCCCGTTTTCCTCACCGTCCAGCTTGTCGCCCCGTATCGTCCACAATCCGAAGAAGATAAACGAGAGCGACGCGATTACCTGGATCCAGACTTGAACGGAATCGAACCGTGTGACGAGGTTCCCGACGGCGACCGCCAGCGCGTGATTGAGGACGGTGGCGATAAACACGCCGAGCATGACCTTGCCGGCTTTGTACTTTGTGGCGAAAGCCATCGCGAGAAGCTGCGTTTTGTCGCCCATTTCCGCGAGAACGACCGCGCCGACCGAAAACAGAAATGCCGTGATGTGATGGTTCATGGTTTGCCTCCTTCGTGCTGCCGCAAAAGAAAAAACTCAAGTACGGCCTC
This sequence comes from Eubacteriales Family XIII. Incertae Sedis bacterium, assembly GCA_031263875.1. Taxonomy (GTDB): domain Bacteria; phylum Bacillota; class Clostridia; order Peptostreptococcales; family Anaerovoracaceae; genus JAITEX01. Next base: position 1,382 of record JAISEX010000054.1, read on the forward strand.
AGCCATACATGAGTCTCGTTATTTAAGACAAGCCAGACCTTACCGGTCAGCGTGTTGACTTGCCACGCATCGAACGCAAACTACTCCCTCACGAGCATTTTCAATTATTTATTTTAAGAGTTTAGCACAGCTTGTCCTTCGTGTCAATACGCAGGTGCGGTGCGGATTTTGCGCGCGGCTCGCCTTCCTGTAACCGTTGCAAATAAAGGAGCTGGCGCATAGTGCACAAAGATCGTCCACAAAACGGCCGGCTTCTCGAAACAGCCGCTCTGCCGCGCACTATTTGACCGGCGGAGTGATGTTATCACAGGCGCAAGAAAGATCAATATAATAAGCAAATCAAACATTGCAAAGAGGAGGGTATGTGCTATACTGATTATATTCGCGGTGCGCTCAGTGTGCCGCGAATGTGATTGTTCAATAATTACCGGGCGGCACGGCTGGGGAGCTGTGCGCAGGAGCGGGACGGTACTATTATCACCGGGCCTCGGGCGGTTTGATTATTGGCATTCAGAACATATTTACATTCAATGAAGGGTTTTAGAAGCCGCGCTGCGGTGGAACGGAGGCAAAAATGTCGCTTGATTATGAATCATATGTTGCAGGTCTGGTCGCGAAAGGCAGAGCGGCGCAGAAAATAGCTGAGGGTTATTCGCAGGAACGCGTCGATGAGCTGACGGAAGCCGTCACGTACGCGCTGACGATACCCGAAACCGCGATGAAATACAGCCTGATGCTCGTCGAGGAATCCGGCATGGGCATTGCGGAACATAAGCAGGCAAAGATATACGGAAAGGTCAAGGGGACATTTGCCCAGATGAGGGGCAAGGTGTCCGTCGGCCTTGTTGACAGCAATAAGGAAACGGGCGTCGATACCTACGCGCGTCCGATGGGCGTGATCGGCGCTATCCTCCCCGTCACGAACGGTGAGGCGACGCCTATCGTAAAGTCGCTGATGGCGCTCAAGACGCGGAACGCCATTATCCTCTCGCCGCACCCGCGCGCGAGCCGCACGAATTACGCGGTGGTGGAGGAAATCAGAAGCGTCCTGCGCAGATTCGACGCGCCGGAGGATCTGGTGCAGTCTGTCGAGCCGGAATACGTTTCCGTCGAGGTGAGCAAGCAGATCATGGAGCAGTGCGATTTCGTCGTTGCGACGGGCGGTTCGGGTCTGGTGAAGCAGGCGTATTCGTCGGGCACGCCGTGTATCGGCGTCGGCACGGGCAACGTGGTCTGCATGGTCGATGAAACCGCCGACCTCGCTGACGCGGCGGACAAGATCGTCCGTTCCAAGGCGTTCGATCACGCGACGAGCTGTTCGACGGAGAATAATATTCTCGTCTTTGAGGAAATTTACGATAAGTGGGCCGACGAGATGGCGAAAGCGGGCGCGGTGCTTTTCAAAGAGGGCACGCCCGAGGCGGAGAAGATCGTGAAGACGCTCTGGCCGGAAACGCCCGCCAACCACGTGCTCAGCAAGCAGATCGTGGCGCAGTCCGCGGAGGATATCGCGCGGCTTGCCGGTGTGGAAGTGCCGACGGGGACCAAGCTGATTATGGTCGAGGAAAACGGCGGCTACGGCAACGATTTTCCGCTGACGGGCGAAAAGCTGTCGCCGGTCGCGGGCGTTCGCACGGCGAAGAATTTCGAGGACGGCGTTGAGAAGATGCTGAGCATACTCGATTATCAGGGCAAGGGCCACTCGATCAGCATTCATACGAAACGGGGCGAGCGCGTCAAGGAACTCGGCGAACGCATTCCCGTCTGCAAGGTCGTCGTCAATCAGCCGCAGGCGCTGACGAACAGCGGTAGCTGGACGAGCGGTTATCCGATAACGATGACGCTCGGCTGCGGAACGTGGGGCGGTAACAGCATTTCGCATAATGCCACGTGGCGCGATCTGCTGAATTACACCTATGTCAGCCGTGAGATACCGAACTGGCAGCCCTCGGACGACGAGCTTTTCAGCGAAGCGGTCAGAGCGCGTTTCTAGAAGAAGATAAAAGGAGAGAGCGCGGCCAGCCGGATGCGGCCTGCCCGCTCTCTTATTTCATTACATTAAAAAGGAGGAAAATCATGAGCAATTACAGTGAAATCAGCAAGACATATAATCTGCACTCGTGGTCGGCGCAGCGCGGCTTGAAGCCGGCGGTCATCACGAAGGCGGAGGGCATCTACTTCTGGGACGAGGACGGCAATAAATATTACGATATGAGCTCGCAGCTCGTGAACTCGAATCTCGGTCACGGCAACCGCGCGCTTATCGACGCGATAAAAGCGCAGGTCGAATCGCTCGCGTTTATCGGGCCGGGATACGCGGTGGAATCGCGGGCGCTGGCGGCGCAGAAATTGGTCGAATTCGCGGGGCCGGCGTTTGCGGGCGGCAAGGTCTTCTTTACGAACGCGGGAGCCGAAGCGAATGAGAACGCGCTCAAAATAGCGAAGCAGTACACGGGCCGGTGGAAGTTCCTTTCGATGTACCGCTCGTATCACGGTTCGTCGTTCGGCGCGGCGGAGCTGACGGGTGAGCCGCGCAGGTTCACGTGCGAGCCGGGCGTGCCGGGATTCTACCACTTTGAGGGGCCGTATCCCTACCGCGCTCCGGATCAGGTGAGCTTTAAAGACGAGGCTGACATTACGCGCTATTATCTCGACCGGCTCGAGGATACGATCAAGCGTGAGGGGACCGATCTTATCGCGGGGATATTCTGCGAAACCATCGTGGGCTCCAACGGCGTGCTCATTCCGCCGAAGGGCTACCTCGCGGGCGTGAAAAAGCTCTGCGAGAAGTACGGCATTTTGCTGGTGCTCGATGAGGTCATGGCGGGCTTTTACCGCGCAGGGACCAAGTTCGCCTTCCATCAGTTCGACGTGGAGCCGGATATCGTGACGTTCGCGAAAGGTTCGACTTGCGGTTATGTGCCGCTTGGCGGCGTCCTCGTGAAGAAGGCGATCGCGGACTATTTCGAGGATAATAAGATGTGGAACGGGCTCACGTATTCGGCGCATCCCGTCGGCTGCGCGGCGGCTGTCGCGGCGGTGGACGAGTACGAGCGCCTCGGCGTGCCGGCGAACGTCGAAAAGGTCGGCGCTGTGCTCGGCAGGATACTGGGCGCGCTGACGGAGAAACACGCGTGCATCGGGCAGGCCAGACACATCGGGCTGTTCGCGCAGGTGGAACTCGTGAAGGACCGGGCGACGAAGGAACCGCTTTCGGCGGCCGAGATCGCGGCCGTTATCGGCGGCCTGAAAAACAAGGGTTTTGCGACCTACGCGAATGAAAACGGCATTATGGTCGCCCCGCCGCTTATCATCACGGAGGACGAGCTGACCACAGCGATGGCGATATTCGACGACGTTCTCGGACAGGTGGACGCGGGCCTGTAGGCTGCTGGGCGCGTATGCCGTGATGACTTCCGGGACACAGATCCTCGCGGTCTTGATACAGGGGAGAGAAGGATATGAGATCTCCCTTATTAAGAGCGCCCCAACCATGAACGATAGAATGAAGAGCCGGTTCGAGGAGGAATCGGCTCTTTTTGCGATTTTTTAAGAGGGCATCGGCGGTTTCGCCGCCCGTTTGAGGGGATATTATATTTTGTTATTATGTTATATGATTATATTATTACGTTATATGAAAATCATATTGATATGCCCTCTAATAGGTGTATAATAGCTAATATGAATAATAAGAATAGTATGAATGATATAAAAAGAGTGTTGGTGGGTGCTATTATACGGCGGCGCTTCTCGGAAAGAGCGGCGCGCTTGCTGCTCCGCCGCATATAACGAAAATTTATTAATCCTTCGTCGTTCGCAGTCAGGGTTTTCACACTTTGGCGGGACGGGAAGGAATATATTTTTTATGGGGAAGTAAATTTTGTTTGATGACAATCGGGGAAAGGGGGGTCATAGTTTAGCCGAAATAGAATACTGGGAAGAAACTCAATGGTAATAATCGTGGCGGTGACGCCGAAATGATTAGAAGGAGGATCTAATGGCTATTACACAGATTAATAGAAATGGTGTTTATGAGCTGACCGATGAGGCGACGGCTTCTCTCGAAAGCTCGAAATACTTCAACAAAGACATCCGTCCGACGGTGAAATCGGAGAGGACCTGGGGCACGTATAATATCTCCATGCTGTGGGTCGGGATGTCGATCTGCATCCCGTCGTTTATGATGGCGTCCGGCTTGGTCGGAATGGGGCTGTCCGTGTGGGCGTCGGTTTTCAATGTGGTTCTGGGCAATGTACTGATTTTAATTCCTATTCAACTTAATTCGTATGTCGGGACGAAGTACGGCATTTCGTTCCCGGTCTTTTCGCGGTTGACGTTCGGGATGAAGGGGGCGCATATCGCTTCTATTTCCCGCGCGATCACGGCGTGCGGATGGTGCGCCGTGCAGTGCGGCCTCGGCGGTACCGCCGTTATGTTCTGCGTGCAGGCGTTTGTGCCGAGCCTCGATATCAACACGACGGCCTGCGTCTGGGTGGGATTCCTTATCTTCCTGCTGATGACGTGGCTGCTTACGGCATTCGGGGAAAAGATCATTCGTATTTTTGAAGCGATCGGTTCGCCGGTCCTGATCGTGATGTCGGTCGGCCTGCTGATCTGGGCGTTCGTTATCGCGGGCAATGCCGGTTATTCCATCGGCGACGTGTTCAGCACGAACATCACGAGCGGTGATACGAATGCGACGCGCGGCGGGGCCATTGCGGTCTTCCTGATCGGCCTGACGAACAATATCGGCTTTTGGGCGACGATGGCGCTGAATATTCCGGACTTTTCACGTTACGCGAAAAACCAGAAGGCGCAGTTCCGCGGTCAGCTCTACGGTATGCCGGTCATGATGGCCATCTGCGCCGTTATCGGAGCGGTGTACGCGCAGGCGACCTTCCTCGCGGACATCACGGGCAATCAGGTCGCGCTGTTCAGCCCCGTTGACGCTCTCGCGTATATCGGTACGCCGGGAACGGTCAGCCATTCGATCCTGCTGCTCGTACTCGGCATCGGCGTTATCATTGCGACGCTGACGACGAATATCGCGGCGAACGTCGTCGCTCCGGGCAACGGGTTCTCGAACCTTTCGCCGAAGCGCATCAGTTATTTCTGGGGCGTCACGATCGCTTGCGTTATCGCCATCGTCTATCAGTTCCTGCTGACGAGTTCCGATACGCTGAGCAACGCCATGTTTACGTTCCTGAATATTTACGGCGGCATTCTCGCCCCGTTTGCGGCGATCCTGATCATCGATTATTGGGTGCATAAAAAGCAGCGCGTCGAGGTGATCGATCTCTATAAGGAAGGCGGCGATACCCGCTACTATTATCAGGGCGGTTTCAATTCGGCGGCTATTATCGCGTGGATCGCGGGCGCTTTTGTGCCGACGCTCTATTCGATCATTGCGACGGCGGCTCCGGGCAGCGCGTTTGTGACGAACACGGTGCTGTATTACATCAATATCAATTCGTATCTCTTCGCGTTTATTGTGGCGTTTGTCGTCTACCTGCTTATCGGTAAGGGCAAAGGAACGGAAAAATCCGTCTTGTCGCAGAGCGAACTGGATGCGATCAGCCGGGCGGAGGCGTAGCCTGTCGTCCCGATAAGGAAAAGGAGAGAGTTTTGAGTGAGGTAAGAAGAGAAAGCTATTCCTCGGAAGCGGTGCGTGGTTTCGACCATAGAACGGCTATGGAGGAGGCGGCGCGATGTCTGCTCTGTTATGACGCGCCGTGCAGCGAGGGGTGTCCCGCGGGGACAGACCCGGGGAAATTTATCCGGTCGATCCGGTTCCGTAATCCGAAAGGCGCGGCGGAAACTATTCGCGAGAATAATCCGCTGGGCGGCGTGTGCGCGCGTGTGTGTCCCTATGACAAACTGTGCGAGGAAGCATGCAGCCGGTGCGGGATCGATCGTCCGATAGAAATCGGTAAATTGCAGCGGTATGCCATAGAGCAGGAAGAGGCTTTTGGCATGGTGGAGGCGGGTTCCGCTTCCGCCCCGGCCGCTGGCGCGGGCGCAAAGGTCGCCTGCGTGGGCGCGGGCCCCGCGTCTATCGCGTGCGCCGCGGAACTTGCGCGCGCGGGCGCGCGGGTGACCGTATACGAGCGCGAGGAAAAACCGGGAGGCGTCCTCACCTACGGGATCACGCCGACCCGCCTGCCGCAGAAGGTCGTCGACCATGACATAGCGGCGGTGCGCGCGCTCGGCGTCGAGTTTGAATGCGGCGTCAATGTGGGCGCCGGCGTGTCCGTGGATGAACTGCTGACCGGGCGCGGTTTTGACGCGGTCTTTCTGGGAACGGGGCTGTGGGCTCCGAAGATTCCGGATATTCCGGGCACAGATTTGGATAATGTCTACGCGGCGGCTGACTTCTTGAAGCTGGCGCGCGTAAACGGCGGATTCCCGGACGCGGAAGGCAAGACGGTCGTCGTTATCGGCGGCGGCGACGTCGCGATGGATTGCGCGGCGACCGCCCAGCTCTCCGGAGCGAAAAAGACCGCGATTTGGTACCGGCGGACTATCGCCGAAGCGCCCGCGGACATGAGCGAGATCCGTTATGTGACGGAACTCGGCATCGGCATCAGCGAAAACTTCGCGCCGGCGGCGGTGGAGAAATCGGATAATGGCCTGATTGCCCGTTTTGCGGGCAGAGACGGCGCGTCCGAGGCGGCTGTCGCTTGTGACATCGTCGTCTTTGCGGTCGGCCAGGGCGCGGAGGACGCGCGGGCGGCCTTTGCCGTTTCGACCGATGAGAAGGGCCTGGTCGCGGCGGATCCCGCAACTGACCGGGAAGGCGTGTTTGCGGCGGGCGACGCCGTTCACGGCGGAAAAACCGTCGTCGACGCCGTGGCAAAGGGCAAAGAAGCCGCGGCCGCCATCCTTGCGTATCTGAATCAGAAAGGGGTGAAGTAGCATGGCTATCAAGAAAGACCTTTCAATCGAATACCTCGGTGTCAAATGCGAAAATCCGTTTTTCCTGTCGTCCTCTCCGGTCGGAAGCAACTATGAAATGGTTGCCAAGAGTTTTGAAGCGGGCTGGGGCGGCGTGTTCTACAAGACCATCGGCATCTTTGTCGCGGACGAATGTTCCCCGCGTTTCGATAATAACGCGAAAGAGGGCGTTCCGTGGATCGGCTTCAAGAACATGGAGCAGATTTCCGACAAGCCGACGGAATTGAATTTTGAAAATATGTTTAAGCTGAAGCGGGATTATCCCGATAAAATCATGGTCGCTTCCATTATGGGGAGCAGCGATGAGGAATGGATCCAGCTCGCGAAAATGGCTGAGCAGGCGGGGGCCGACCTGATCGAAGGCAATTTTTCCTGCCCGCAGATGACGAGCCACGCGATGGGTTCCGACGTCGGCACCGATCCCGCGCTCGTGAAGCGGTACTGCGAAGCCGTGGTTTCCGCGACGAGCATTCCGTTTATCGCGAAGATGACCCCGAACATTACGAGCATCGAGATACCCGCGCGCGCGGCCATCGAAGGCGGCGCAAAGGGGATTTCCGCAATCAACACCATCAAGTCGATTACGAACCTCGACCTCGATAATATGACCGCAATGCCGGTCGTAAACGGGAAGTCGTCTATTTCCGGCTACAGCGGCGCGGCCATAAAACCCGTCGCGCTTCGCTTCGTCGCGGCGCTTTTGCAGGACGAAAAGCTGGCGGGCGTTCCGGTTTCGGGCATCGGCGGCATCGAAACATGGCGGGATTCGCTGGAATTCCTCCTGCTCGGCTGCCGCAACTTGCAGGTCACGACGGCCATTATGCAATACGGTTACCGCATCGTCGAGGATATGGCAAGCGGGCTGATGCACTGGATGGATGAGCGCGGCTATGACCGTTTGGACGATTTTATCGGTCAGGCGCTGCCGAACATCGTACCGGCGGAAGAGCTCGACCGGGATTTCAAAGTCCTGCCGCAGTTCGACGACGATCTCTGCACGGGGTGCGGAAGATGTTACGTTTCGTGCTACGACGGCGCGCATCAGGCGATCGACTGGGACGCGGAATCGCGCCGGCCGAAGCTGAACGACAATTGCGTCGGCTGCCATCTCTGCCTGAACGTCTGTCCGGTCCAATACTGCATTACGCCGGGCGAAATTCAGTTCAAGGAAGGGCGCGGGGCGCATGAGGTGGCGCTCAGCAGCCATTACGTATAAGAGAAATCGCATATCGCCGGGGGCACTTCTGCCTCCGGCGAAAAATTTAACGAAGGTCTTCGGGCTCGCGTAATCGCGGGCGGGCGGCGCGTTTTGCGGCTCGTTTGCGCCGCGGGGCGGCGTGGAGGCAGGTGTGGCGAAGGCATTTCTCCGCGGAGAATATGTTTTCGCAAGCGGTGAGGTATTCACCGAAACAACGAAAGAGAGGCGAACTATGGATAAGCTCTTTAAAGGCGGAAAAATAGTGACCGCGACTTCGATCTATAAAGCGGATGTTGCGGTGACCGGCGAAAAGATTACGCTTATCGGCCAGAATATCAAGCCTGACGCGGAAACGGAAGTCATCGACTGCCGGGGAAAATACGTGCTTCCCGGCGCGATCGACGCCCATACGCATCTCGCGATGCCATTCGGCGGCACGATTTCGACCGATGATTATGAAACGGGGACGCGCAGCGCTGCCTGCGGCGGCACGACGACGGTTTTCGATTTCGCGCTGCAGGATTTCGGCGAAACGTTTCCGGATACGGTGAAACGGCGCGATGCGATCGCCGCGCCCCAGGCCGTCGTGGACTATTCGTTCCATATCGGCGTCAAGGATCTGTCGGATGGCATCGAGGACACGATGAAGGACGCGGTCGCCATGGGCGTGCCGAGCTTCAAGGTCTTTATGGTCTACGACTTCGGCGTGACCGACGGCATTTTTTACCGCGTGCTCGAAAAATCCAAGGAAGTGGGCGCGCTGGTCGCCGTCCACGCCGAGAATAACGAAATGGTGAATTACCTCACGCAGAAATATATCGACGAGAAGAAGACGTCCGCGTGGTATCACTATATGTCCCGCCCGGAATTCGTGGAGGGCGAAGCGGACGAGCGCGCTATCCAGTGGGCGAAAAACTCCGGAGCCGCGCTGTATATCGTCCACCTCGCGAACAAGCAGGGCATGGACGCGGTCACGAAAGCCCGCGACGAGGGCTATCCCATCTTTGCGGAAACCTGTCCGCAGTATCTGCACTTTACGCGCGACGTGTACAAGCGCCCCGACGGGCGTAATTTCGTGTGCTCGCCGCCGATGAAGGACAAGGCGTCGCAGGACGCGCTGTGGGCGGGCATCCGGCGCGGCGATATCCAGACCGTCGCCACGGATCACTGCCCGTTCAAAAAGAGCGAAAAGAATTGGGGCAAGAAGGATTTCCGGCTTATCCCCAACGGCTGCGCGGGCATCGAAAACATGTATCCGTATATGCTCTCCGAGGCGAACCGCGGGCGCATCTCGTTCAGCAAGGCGGTCGAACTTTGCTCCACCAACGTCGCGAAGATATTCGGGCTTGCGGGCAAAAAGGGCGCCATCGAATGCGGCCTGGACGCGGACATCGTCGTGTACGATCCGAAGAAGAACGTCACCATTACGAACAAGGAGATGCACGGCGCGACCGACCATACGGTCTGGGAGGGCGTGCGAGTCAAGGGCTATCCGCAGGCGGTGTTCAGCCGCGGGAATCTCGTCTATAAGGACGGGAAATTCCTCGGCAGCAAGGGGGCGGGGCGCTTCGTGAAGTGCGATCCGATCAAATTGACGTCCCCCGACCTGACGGGCTCCAAGTGAACAACCGGGCGCCTCGGTAATAAGGGGCGCCCTTATAATTGAAACGAGGTGAATCAAAATGTTGCTTACGGATAAAGGCAGAATGAGTGAAAAAATCGGCGCGTTCAGCGCTTTCGGGGCGCTTCCCGGCGGCGGGATCACGCGGCTGTCGCTTTCGCAGGACGCGCTGAATGCGCGGGCGGAATTTAAAAAGCGGATCGAAGCGCTCGGCATGACGCTCGAATATGACGATATCGGAAACATTTACGCCGTCTGGCCGGGCACGGAGGATCTGCCGCGCATCGTGATGGGCTCCCATATGGATTCGGTGCGCTCCGGTGGTAATTACGACGGGATATACGGCGTGCTGTCGAGCCTGGAAGTGGCGGAAACCATTATCCGCAGCGGAACGAAGCTGCGCCACCCGATCGCGGTGATGGTGTGGACCAACGAAGAAGGCGCCCGCTTTGAGCCCGCGATGATGTCGTCGGGCATCGTGCTGGGGAAGTTTACGAAGGAGAGCATGTTGGCCGTGAAGGAAACGGGCGGAACCGTCACTTTCGGCGAAGCGCTCGCGGCGAGCGGCTGGGCCGGTGAGGAAAAGTACCGCCTCAACAACCGGGATTACTGCGCCTATCTGGAGCCTCATATCGAGCAGGGGCCCGTGCTGGAGCAGGAAAAACTGGATATCGGCGTGGTGCGGGGCGTCGTCGGCATGGTCAATTACGACATCATTCTCGAAGGGGTTTCCTCCCACGCGGGAACAACGCCGCAGAGTTACCGCAAGGACGCGCTGCGCGCGGCGTCAAAGATCATCCTGACGCTCTGGGAGCAGCTCGGCGCGATCGACGACGAACTGGTCTTTACGACCGGCGAGATCGTCTG
>JAISEX010000114.1 GCA_031263875.1 Eubacteriales Family XIII. Incertae Sedis bacterium
TTTTTGAATTAAAAATTTTGGGGGGTGCCCCCCCCCCCCCCCCCCCCCGGAAAATGTTTGGGTTTCAACGGTTTGGTGGGGTTTTCTGAATTTTAGTGTGTGGTTTTTGCTATCTGACTTGCGAATTTTTTGGTATTTTCGCAGGAGGGGGATGGGGACGGCAGGGAGTGGATGGGCGCGACATATCCGTTTCTCGTTTTTTTTGATGTTTGGGTGAGAAACGAGTTCGCCGTGGTAAGGATGGGCGGGATGGGTGCTTTGCCCGCACAGGGGAGCGGCTTGGAGCGGTAATGAGAATTTTAGCGTGGCGGCGGGGAATGGCGCGTATGTCCCGCGCAAGGGATAGCAGCGGAAATTCCGCAGGCCCCACCGGGGCCGAGGAATTGAAGCGCATAGCCCGGTGGGGCTGTTTCGCCGTGTTTAAATTCAGTTTATTGTTAAAAGTTTAACGATTGGGCCATCTCATTTATTTCAGGGCAGCCCCATGCGCCCAAAGTATTTTTACGGTCACCCCAATCACCCAATCAACGGGACAAACTCCGAATGAAAAAGGTGATCCGGACAGTCTGCGCTGCGTTACACCGCGCCGCCGTTCCCGCCGCGTTCCGCGAGGTAATTTCCGAGGATATTGATGGCGGTGGCCGTGATGATAATGGCAAGCCCGGGCGCGAGGATGGCCGCGGTGTTGTCGAAGATGATGGAGCGCGCGTCGGAGAGCTGGCGTCCCCAGTCCGCGTCCTGCGGCGATACGCCGAGGCCGAGGTACGAGAGCGACGACATGGACACGATGGCGTAGCCGATGTTGAGGAAGAAGTTGACGAGGACAATCAGCGCCACGTTCGGGAAGATATGGCGCGCGAGTATGCGCAGTGTGCGCATTTTCAGTATCAGCGCCGCCTCGATATAGGGTTTGTTCCGTTCGGCGATGACGGCCGAGCGCACGAGCCGGATATCGAACGGCGAATACAGGACGATCATCACGAGGACGCTGACCCAATATCCTCCGCCGATGATCCCGGCGGCGACGATGGCGAGCAGCAGCGACGGCATCGAGAGCGTCAGATCCGCGTAACGCGATATGATCCAGTCGAGCGCGCCGCCGAACCAGCCCGCGAGCGCGCCGAATAGCAAGCCGATAATAATGGAGCCGGTCGCGATGACTATCGGCCCTAAGAGCGCGCTCCGCGCTCCGGCTATCGTCAGCTTCAGGATATCCCGGCCGAATTCGTCCGTGCCGAAGAGATGCCCGTCCGAAAACGGCGGCAGCGAGCCTTCCATGATATTCTGCGTCAGGGCGCCCGCGCCGCCCGCTTGCGGAAAGATCATCCAGAACAGCGCGGCTGCCACGACCGCGCACGACAGCCAGACGTCTATGCCGACACGCCGGCGCCCGCCGAGCCGCGGATTCTTCTCATGGTTTTTTGTTTTTGTGCGAAGCGCGATCACCATTTGGGTACCTCTAAAACACCTGTTGTGCGGATTTGGCGTGAAGTTTGCCGCGATTCATAGGCAACGCATAGGATCAGACTCTCTCGCTCCGCTCGTTCGCGGCTAAACGCAGGAATACTGGTGGTATTTTGAGGCTTTTTGCCGAAGAAGCGCGGTAAAATGCGCGGCAAAGGCGTGCGATAGGGGTTTTTAGAGGTGCCCATTACAGTGCACCCCGCTTTCTTCCCGCTCTCGCCGCGGGATTGATAAAGTACACCGCTATGTCCACGACCGCCGACGAGAGGCAGATGAAAAACGCGAGCACGAGCGTGAGGAATTGCACCACGGGCACGTCCTTCATCGTGACGGACGAGGCGAGCAGATTGCCGACGCCAGGAATGGCGAAGGTGGTTTCCACCAGCACGGTGGCCCCGATAAGGCTTGCCAGCACGAGGCCCATGCTCGTCAGTATCGGGCCCGCCGCGTTTTTTAGCTGGGCCGCCGTGATCTTGAGCGGTGAGATGGCCCGCGCCCGCAGAAATACCGTGTAATCGCTGTCCACTTCGTTCAGCATGGCGGAACGCGTCACTTTCATAAGCAGTGCGCTGACGCCGATCGTCAGCGCGAGCGCCGGCAGCGTCAGGTGCAGGATCGTGTCGCCGAAGCTCCCGTCGCCGATGCCGTACACGGGGAACCACCCGAACGTCAGCGCGAATACGTAGAGCAGCAGCAGGCCCGCCGCGAAACTCGGTGCGCTCGTCCCCACGAGGGCCACGACGTTTATCGCCTTATCGGAAAGTTTGCCGCGCCGTTTCGCCGCCAAGACGCCGAACAATATCCCGAACAGCACGCTCAGCGCCAGCGAAACGAGCACGAGCTCGAGGCTCACCGCGAGATGCGGCGCCACCGTATCGGTCACGGGCGCGCCCGTGCGTATGGAATTGCCAAAATCGAGATGGAGCGCGTTATCGACCCACCGGAAATATTGCGAGAAAAAGCTGTCGTTCAGGTGGTACTGATCCCGTATCGATTCGAGAATGGCGGGATCGACACGGCGCGCGCCTGCCAAAACCCGCGCCGGATCGCCCGGCGCGAGATAGAGCAGCGAGAAGATTATGAATGACAGCGCCGCGATAGAAACCGCGAACGCTGCCAGTTTTTTTACGATGAATTTAAGCGCTTCCACTCACTCGTAAATTCTCATCCTTTTTTAAACAGATACGGCCAGTTGGAAAGGAGGGTGAACGAATTGTAATTTTCCACCGATACTCCTTTTGCGAGCGCCACTCCCGACTGTCCCCAGTAGATGGGCGCGTAAATCGCTTCTTCTCCCGCGATAGTTTCCGCCGCGATAACGAGCTTCGCCTGCGTTTCATTGTCCGGCGCGGAGAGAGCGTCCTGCACATCCTTCAGAACCGTGTCGTTCTTCCATTTGGCAGGATTCGACTCGCCGTCGGCATAGCACAGCCACGCGTCTATTTCCGCCGGTTCGCCCGTCGTCGGGATGTAACTCATGGAGGCTATCGCCTGCGCGTCGCCCACCTTCGTCAGCCATTGCTCGATCGGCTCCTCGGTAACTTTCAGCTCAAAGCCGATGCCTTTCAGCGATTCCGAAACGGCGATGAGCGCCCGCCCGAGATTTTGGTCGCTCGCCGGGAATGTCACTTCCGCTTTCAGGTCGGCGCCCTTGTACTTGGACTGCGCGAGCTCGCTGATGGCCGCTTCTATATTATACTCGTAATGCGTAACGGCTGCAGTCTCCTCGTTCGCTTTCGCGGCATCCCACGCGGTAACGTACTGCTCCGGAGCCGTGATGGACGTCGCGGCCTGCGCGTGCCCCTTCAGCAGCCCGTCAACGATGCTCTGACCGTCGATGGCGTAAGCCACCGCTTTTCTCACATGAATATCGTCGAACGGCTTGATGCCCGGATTGAACGTCAGCCCCTGATAGGAACGGTTGGAAACGAAGAATACATTCGCTCCGTCCACGTCGCTCCATTCCTTTTCCGAATCGCTCGGAATATCATACGTAAAGTCAATGTCGCCCTGCTTGAACGCGAGCAGGCGGGTATTATTATCCTTGATAAAATCAAAGCGAATCTTCGCGAACTGCGGCTTTTCGCCCCGCCACGTATCGGAATATTCAAAGGTGACGTGCGAACCCGGCTCAAATTCCACGGGCTTGTACGGGCCGGAGCCGCTGATAAGATCTTCCGGACTGCCGTAGGATTTTGCCGCCTCTACCGCCGTTTTCTGCGACACGAGCAGGCAGCCCGCGTTCGAGATGTTCCAGAGGAAACCCGGATGCGGGCCGTCGAGCGTAAACGTGACTTCGTCGTCCGCGGTCGCTTTGATCTCCCCGACATACCACGGGAAATAACTGGCGACGCCGGGCGACTTCGTTTCGTCCCGCGCCCTCTCGGCGGAATAGACCACGTCTTCGGCCGTCACGGGGCTGCCGTCATGAAACTTGGCGTCCTTGCGCAGCTTGAACGTCCACGTCGTCCCGTCCTCGCTGGCCTCCCACGATTCCGCGAGCCCCGGCACTAGCTGCCCCTCGTTCGACACCGCGACCAGGCCTTCCTGCGTTATGGACGCGACATAGTAGTCGACGATGCCCGCGTTCTGGTTCAGATCGAGCGTCGCGAGGCTCCCCGTCAGCCCGATAACGAGCTCGTCGGCATTTTTCGTTTCCGCCGCGCCACCCTTGTCGTCCGACTTGCCCGAGCATGCCGCAAACGTCACGATCATCACCGCGGCCAGCGCAAGCAGCGCCGCGCTCCTGATAAACTTCTTTCTCATTGTCTTACCTCCTTCATTATTTAATTTATATACATAATATCATATATGTTTAATATGTAATATATCACATCCGCTGCGCTTCGTCAAGCCTGCCGCCGGAGATTTTTGTTGCCGATATATACTATACTACATATTTCTCCCTATAAATCAATGTTTTGTTCGTTCATATTTTTATCCGCCCCCGTATTTCATCGGTATATACCGGGCGCATGGGGCCGTCCTTGCGTAGAATAAGGCGTTTTAATTGTTAAAATTTTAACAATTGCGACATTTTAACACGCGATGGGGACAGCCCCACCGGGCTATACGCTCCAATTCCGCTCATGCCATCGTCGTCATTCCGGGCCCCGCCCCGGAATCCCCCAGACAGAAGTATCTTAATGGGTGCAATTTGCGGAATTTCCGCTGCTATCCCTTGCGCGTCGCGGCTGACGCCGCTCCTTTTCATCGTCGTCACTGCGGACATATGCTTAAAATACAGCGGCGCTTCACATCACAGCTTCCGCGACCCCCGTGTCATCGTCCCCCTTCCGGACATGCGCTGAGGCTATAGCGGCGCTTCACTCAGCTCCGAACCAAAGCCCCCTTTCGCCACCTACCTTTAGTATAGAACCCATTATACTCCCATCTCTCGTCCCGCGATATACACTTCCGCCGGTTTTACCGTATAAATTTTCACCTCGCCCACTTCAAACGGATCGTCGCTCAGCACGATAAAATCGGCGCGCTTCCCCGCTTCGAGCGTCCCGATCTCGTCCTCGCGGAAAAGCTGCCACGCCCCATTCACGGTATAGGCTTCGATGGCCTCCGCCAGACTGATGCGCTCGTTCGCGTTTCGGAGCCACTGCGGGTCATCCTTTGACGCGACGGCCTGTTCGCAATACTGCGCGGGATTCGCCAAATTACGCGTCACCGCGATCTGTATCGCGGAAAACGGATCGTTCACGGACGACACCGGATAATCGCCCGAAAACGCGACTTTAACGCCGTTTCTGACGCAGGAACCCACGGGATAGGCCGCCTCCGCCCGTTCATCGCCGAGCGCGGCGCGGTCTATCTGCTCATACCAGCCCGGCTCCTTGAAATGCCAAAACGGTTGGAACGACGCGACGACGCCGAGCCGCCGCATCTTTTCGATATCCTCCGGCGCGACGACCTGCAAATGCGATATCACGTCACGCCGCGAACTATCATCTTTCAAAATATCCCGCGCCTTCTCGAGCGCATACAAGGTTTCCTCCGTTGCCGCGTCGCCGATGGAATGGACGTGTATCTGGTAGCCCGCGCGCATCACCTCCGCGAAGGCTTCCGCGAGCTCGTCCTTATCCCACAGCGGCTCCGAGCGGTAATCCTCGGGCTCACCCGCGTTTATCTGCGCATACGGTTCCCGCAGATACGCCGTGCGCCCCTCGACCACGCCGTCGGCAAAAAACTTGACCGTGCTCGTTTTTATCAAATCGGAACCGGCGAAATATTCTTCATAGAGAGCAGCTTCGTCGAAGGCCGCGCGAACCGCGGGAATATCCGCGTCGTGGTCGGCAAGCGAGCTCATATTCACGCGCATATGCCACTCGCCGCGCTCATACAAATTCCGCAGCGCAAGCGCGTCGCAGAACTGCGGGGCGATATGCATCGCGCCCGTATAGCCCCACGCGAGCATCTTCTGTTGGTAGGATTCCAGCGCCTGTTCCGCCTGTTCGATGTTATACTCCGGCTTCGTATTCACGAGAAGGGGCGCGTCGGTCAGCGTCCCCGACGGCTCGCCCGTTTCGGGATCCTTCTGTATCATGCCGCCCGTCGGCGCCGCCGTGTCGCGGCTGATCCCGAAATGATCGAAAGCGGCGGTGTTCATCCACAGCGAATGCCCGTCGGAGGATTCGAGGATTACGGGCTTTTCTGATTCTATCTCATCGAGCCATTCGCGCCGGGGGCCTTCGGGCCTGCCGCCCGCTATGGACAAATAGAAACCCGTCCCGAAATACATCTCCCGCTCAGGATTCGCGCGGATAAATTCCCCGATCCGTTTCAGCGTGCCGTCGCGCCCGCGGCAGTCGTAGAGGTATATCTGGAACAGCCGCGTGAGCGCGTCGCCCGGCATATGCACATGCGTGTCGATAAATCCCGGAAACACGGCCCTGCCCGCGAGGTCTGTTACCCCATAATCGCTCGCGTCCGCAAATCCCGCCGCGCCGAGCGCTTCCGCCGCCTCCGCTTCGGAGCCCACGCACAGTATCATTCCGTCCGCGGAAACCGCCATCGCGGACTGGGGACGATTCTCCCATCCGCCGCCCGCAACGGTGTAGATCCGCGCGTTTGTATAGAGGACCGGCCGGCTCTCCGCAAGCTCATTACGCAGCTTCTCCGCCATGCCGTACTCGGACGCCTCGATCAGCGTCTTCGTGTATTCGTCGCGCGTTTTGGTAAACACGTCTTCCGTTATCCCTTCCTCGACGATGCGCGCCGCGTTCATCACATAAACGCGCCCCGCGAGCGCCCGCACCACCGACAGGTCGTGCGTGATAAACAGTATCGCGAGATTTTTCTCCCGGCTCAATTTTCGTATGGTGGCGAGTATCTGATTTTGCGTAACGATATCCAGAGCCGACACGGACTCGTCGCAGATAAGCAGTTCGGGATCCGGCGCAAGCGCGCGCGCTATCGCCACCCGCTGCCGCTGCCCGCCCGAAAGCTGCGCCGGTTTGCGGCCGAGCAGTTCCTCCGGGATCTCCGCGAGCGCCAGCAATTCCGCCAGATACGACGCGTCCCGCCCCGAAACTTTCAGCGCCTCTTTCAGGATAAACCCGACGGTATGCGCGGGGTTCAGCGACGAATACGGGTCTTGAAAGACGATCTGCGGCGAAACTTTTCCGCGGTAATCTACCCGGCCCTCGTCGGGCCGTTCGAGGCCGACGATGCACCGCGCCAGCGTCGTCTTGCCGCTGCCGGACTGCCCCACGATCCCGACGATTTCCCCGGGCGCTATTTCGAGAGCCGCATCGTTCACCGCCGTAAACGCGCCGAA
>JAISEX010000192.1 GCA_031263875.1 Eubacteriales Family XIII. Incertae Sedis bacterium
GATCACCATTATGCCGGGCGAGCTTATCAAGATCGCGGTGATATTCTTTATCGCCTGGTATTACACGAGATTTAAGGATCACATTCGCTCATTCGCGCGCGGGTATCTCGTCACGCTTCTGTTGGCGGGCATCTGCTTTGCCCTCATTTATAAACAGCCGAATCTCTCGACGGCCATTATCGTCTGCGGGATCATCATCATTATGGCGTATTTCGCGGGCGTGAACGGGTGGTTCGTGATCGGCACGGGCGCTCTGAGCATAATGGGCGTTCTCGCGCTGATATTGCTGAAACCCGGCGGCGAACACTTCAATCGCTTTACGGGCTATCTGCATCCGTTCGAGGACGCGCAGGGCGAATTTTATCAGCTCGTTCAGGGGCTGCTTGCCCTCGGCGCGGGGGGCGTAACGGGCGTCGGCCCCGGCAAGAGCGTGCAGAAGGCGCTGTATCTGCCCGAGGCGCATAACGATTTTATTTTCGCGATAATCGGCGAGGAGTTCGGCTTTATCGGCTGTATCGTGCTGCTGCTCGTCTATATGTTCCTGATCTGGCGGTGCGTGCTGATAGCGATAAACGCGCCCGACCGGTTTGGCCAGCTCGTCGCGGCGGGCATTACGGCGATGCTCGCGCTGCAGGTCATTATGAATGTGGCCGTCGTGACCGGGGTGTTCCCGCCCACGGGCGTCACGCTTCCGTTTATCAGCTATGGCGGTAACGCGATGCTGCTCTTTCTCGGCAGCATGGGCGTGATGGTGAATATCTCGCGGAGGTCGGCTGCCGCCGGCCCGGGCAAAACGCGCAGGAAAAAGCGGCGCGCAAACGGTGAAGGTCCCGGAGAAACGGAGGTCCCAGTATGAAGTTTATATGCGCCGGCGCCGCGACGGGCGGCCATCTGTACCCGGCTCTCGCGGTCGCCGATAAGCTGTGCCGCCGGAAACCCGAAAGCGAGTGTCTGTTTCTCGGCGCGAAGCACGAGAAAAATCATATAATCGAGGACGCGGGATACGAGCTGCGGACGATCGATACGCGCGGATTCAACCGAAAGCATCTGCTGAAAAACATATCCGTGGTCAAGGATCTCATCGTGTCGTCGCGCCAGATATCACATATACTGACGGAGTTTCAGCCGGACGCGGTGTTCGGCAGCGGCGGCTACGTGTGCGGCCCCGTTATCCGGGAAGCGCACCGCAAGGGCATTCCGGCGTTTCTCCACGAACAGAACGTGATCCCCGGCGTCGCGAACAAACTTGCCGAAAAATACGCGGACAAGGTTTTTGTCGCATTCGAGGAAAGCCGTCATTATTTTAAAAATCCGGATAAGATCGTCGTGACGGGCAATCCGCTGAGGAAGGCGTTTCTGACGGCGGGCGTTATGCATTACCGCGAGCGGCTCGGCATCGCGGAGAAGGACATGGCTTTGCTGATATTCGGGGGAAGCCTCGGTTCGAGCAAGATAAACGAGGTCGTTTCCGATATGCTGATCGCGCTGAAGGACAGAAGCGATATGCGGGTCTTTTTTATCACGGGAAAACGCCTGTACGCGGATATGCTGAAGAAGCTCACGGACGCGGGCGTAACGGCAAGCGGCAAGGTTTCGGTTATCGAATATTCCGACCGCATGCACGAATATTACGCCGCGGCCGATCTGATCATCGCGCGCAGCGGGGCGTTGACCGTGTCGGAG
The DNA here is from genome assembly GCA_031263875.1 of Eubacteriales Family XIII. Incertae Sedis bacterium. Lineage (GTDB taxonomy): Bacteria > Bacillota > Clostridia > Peptostreptococcales > Anaerovoracaceae > JAITEX01. Next base: position 1,684 of record JAISEX010000192.1, read on the forward strand.
ATCGCCGTGTGCGGAAAGGCGTCGATTTTGATCCCGTCGCCGAACGTTACGGGGAACCACCAGTATTACAACGCGAAAACGCTCGCCGATAAAAACGCGGCTCTTATTATAAACGAATCGGAGCTGACGAGCGAGAGCCTCGCGGACGAGATACGGAAGCTGTCCGCAAACAAGGAAGCGCTGAACAGGCTCGGCGCGGCGGCGCGTGAACTGGGGCGGCCGGACGCGACCGATGTAATCGCTGATTACATAATCGGTGACGTGAAAGGGCGCGCGTAAGGCGGAGCGGCGATGAAGAAGTATTACGACGAACCGGAAGAACGGTATGACGAATACGGCGCGTACGAGGCGGACGCATATTACGACGATTACGGCGGGCCGGCGGAGCCCCCGAAACGCCGGCGGAAGAAACATCATTTTCTGCGGTTTTTGATTTTTATCGCGGTGCTGGCGGGGCTCTATCTGTTCGCCGCGTCGGAATTTTTCGCGATCGATACCATCGACGTAACGGGCAATTCGCGGTATACGGCGGAACAGGTCGAGGAAATGTCCGGCATTACGTCCGGAGGCAACCTGTTCAAGACGCGGATGAGCAAAGCGGAAAAACGCATCGCGGAGGATCCGTATATCAAGTCCGTCAGCATCAAACGCAAGCTGCCCCGCACGGTGGTCATTACGGTCAAAGAGCGGATCGACGGGTTCTGCGTGCTGTTTGACGAAAAATATTATCTGCTGGACAGCGAGGGCGTAGTGCTCTCCGCTTCGGATACCCCGCCGAACGTTACGCTGGTGGAGGGCCTCGCGGTGACGGAAGCCGCGCAGGGGCAAAAAATTAGCGTCGAAAAGAATCTGCTGCTTGCGGATACGATCCGGTTTCTGGACGTTATCCGGTCCAACGGCCTGTATTTCAAACGCGTAGAGGCGTCGGACCTGACCGCGCGGGCCTATCTCGACGAGCAACTGCTCTGCGAGGGCACGTTCGCGCTTATCGAAAAGGATATCGCCGAACTGAAGCTGATCATCGCTGATCTGCACGAGCGCAAGGTGAAGAAGGGGACGATTATCATGAGCGGCAGCGGAAGCTGCACCTTTTCGCCGCAGGTAAAACAGGCGGAAAACTGAAAAGCGCGGGGCTCCGCCCGCGGTTCGGTCCCCTATGCGTAAAGCAGATTTTATGATATAATCGCGATATATGTAATGTTGTAACGGGAGGATAGAGTGAAATGGCGACGGACGGAATATTAAAGTTCGAAAGAAATGATATCTCATTTGCGAAGATAATTGTCGTCGGTATCGGCGGCGGCGGCGGAAACGCCGTGAACCGCATGATCGAGTCGAGTATCGAAGGCGTTGATTTTATAGTAATAAATACCGATAAGCAGGACCTCGAAAATTCGATGGCCGATGTGAAGATACAGGTGGGCGAACGCGTGACGGGCGGCCTCGGCGCGGGCGGGAACCCGGAGAAGGGCCAGGCGTCCGCGGAGGAGAATATCGACGAGATCGAAAACGCGCTGAAGGGCGCCGATATGGTCTTTATTACGGCCGGAATGGGCGGCGGCACGGGCACCGGAGCGGCGCCGGTCATCGCGAAGATATCCAAGGACTTGGGCATCCTGACCGTGGCTATCGTGACGAAGCCGTTTAGCTTCGAGGGCAAGAAGCGCCGTGATAACGCCGAACTCGGCATCAGTTACCTGCGCAATTACGTCGATTCCCTCGTCGTGATCCCGAATGATAAATTGCTGCTGATCTCCGACGCGCAGACCTCCGTGGAATCCGCGCTTCTGATGGCGAACGACGTTTTGAAACAGGGCGTTCAGGCGATCACGGATATTATCGTCAAAGAGGGTCTTATCAACCGCGACTTTGCGGACGTGCGGACCGTTATGAACAACCGCGGCATCGCGCATATCGGCGTCGGGTACGGAAACGGCGAAACGCGCGTGGCGGACGCGGTGCGCGGCGCTATCGAAAGCCCGCTGCTCGAAACCTCCATCAACGGCGCGAAGGCCGTATTGCTGAATATATCCGGCGGCTTTGAGCTCGGCATGCTCGAGGTCAACGAGGCGGCGGATCAGATCGAACAGGCGGTGGACAGTGACGCCATCGTTATTATCGGTATCTACGTCTACGAGGAACTCGGAAACGACATGAAGGTGACCGTTATCGCGACAGGATTTGACGAGGACGACCCCGGTTCATCCGCGCGTCAAAAATCTTCGGCAAAGGATACGCCGCGCCGCTCAGATGACGACGATGATGACGACGACCGGGAAAGTTCGTTTCGTAATTCCCGCTCGCGGCCTGCGCGAAAGGGCTATGCGGGCACGATGTTCGAGTCCGACGACGATAAGAGCTTCGACTTTGAGCCGGAGAAGGATGAGGAATCTGAACCGGAGCCGGAAGCGAAAAAGCCCGTCGAGCCCGAGAAGGATATGTTCGGCGTTACCGGCCCGAACGATTTCGACATCCCGGACTTTTTTAACAAGGATTGAGTGCCCTGTGGCCTCTAAAAGTTGTCAGTGATCGCCGAGGATTTTTTCGTCAGACGAGGCGGAAGGTTCCGTTGATATCGGGCTATCAACGGGTTCTGACAACGAAGTATGGCGGAAAAAGGCCGGCGATCAGTAGAGTTTTAGAGGTCACGGGGTACTATTGCTCCCCGATGTGCGGGAATGAGCCTCGCTCGTACCCGCCTAACGCAATGACGATAACGGGCGGCGGGGAATGACCCGGCGCCCGTTTACTGTAAGCGGCGATCCGTTCGGCGCAATCAGCCGTAGTGATAACGTGAATAGTAATCGCTTGCAGTGATTACGAGAATGAGGAAAGATATGGAAAATATCGCGACGTTACTCATTACGAATTTTACGAACTGCTCATTTGCCCGGGAACAGTCGCGCTGCGGCTTCCCGGCTGAGATGGGTGAAATGGATTTTTGGAACAAGAGGACACGCGGTGAAAAGCATACGGTCGACGCAGAACGAAACATATAAATCGCTTCTCAAACTGACGAAGAAGCGCGGGCGCGATGAGCGCGGCGTTTTTCTGCTCGAAGGCGAGAAACTGATAAAAGAAGCCGCGGCGCGCGGCGCGGAGATAGTGACGGCGGTGTTCCGCGACGAGGAACAGGCGGGCGAAACGGCTCAGCGGTTGGCGCTGCCGGATTCGGTCAGCGCGGTCTTATTACGCGAGGATCTGTTCGACCGGCTGACGGATCAGGTGACGCCGAGCCGGGTCTTGGCGGTGGTGGCGAAACCCGCGCATAACGCGGAGATCCTGCGCGGGCGAAATATCGTCGTTCTCGACAGGATACAGGATCCCGGCAACGTCGGGGCGCTGATACGGACGGCTGAGGCGGCGGGCTTCGCGGGCATTATCGCGGTGAAGGGGACGGTCGATTTCTGGTCGCAGAAGGTGTGCCGCTCGGCGGCCGGCGCCATCGTGCGGATGCCGCTGTTCCAAACGGAGGACGCGGACGCGACGCTTGCCATTCTGTCGAAGCTCGGGCTGCGGCCCGTCGTCTGCGATATGGACGGGGAGCCGCTCTATGCGGAGGGCGCGCTTGCGGGAAACATCGCGCTGATTATAGGAAACGAGGGCGGCGGGGTGTCGCGCGCGTTTGCGGACGCCGCGGAATGCACCGTGGGCATACCGATGTCGGAGGGAAGCGAATCCTTAAATGCGGCCGTCGCCGCGGGGATCGTAATGTACGAAAAGAGAAGACAGGAGGAATTCGGTGGAAAATAATCCGGAAATCTTATTGGCGGAAGCGGGCCGGCTTCTGGGCGAGGCCGAAAGCGAGGCGGATATCGAGGCGGTACGCATCAGGTATCTCGGAAAAAAAGGCGAGCTGACCGCGATCCTTCGCTCGATGGGTTCGCTCGATCCGGAGGAACGCAAGCGGCTCGGAGCCGAGGCGAACCGGGTGCGGGACGCCATCGGCGCGCTTATCAGCGAAAAGAAAGCGGAACGGGCGGCTTCGGAAAACGACCGGCGGTTTGCGGCCGAGCGCATCGACGTGACGGAGCCGGGGCGCGCCTACCGGCTCGGCCAGCGCCATCCCATTACGCAGACGATCGACGAGATCTCCGAGATATTCGCGTCGATGGGATACAGTATTACGGAGGGGCCGGAGGTCGAAACCGTCTTCCACAATTTCGACGCGCTGAACGCCGCTCCAAACCATCCTTCCCGCGATCTTTCGGATACCTTCTATATCACCGAAAACACCTTGCTGCGGACGCAGACGTCGCCCGTGCAGGTGCGCACGATACTGAGCAAGGAGCCGCCGCTGAAGGTGATCTCGCCGGGGCGCTGTTTCCGGACGGACACGCCCGACGCGACGCATTCTCCGATGTTCCATCAGGTGGAGGGGCTGCTCGTCGACGAGGGCGTGACGATGGCGGATCTGAAGGGGACGCTGGATCATTTCGCGAAGCGCATGTTCGGCGCGGACGTGAAGACGAAGTTCCGCCCGCATTTCTTCCCGTTTACGGAGCCGAGCGCCGAAATGGATATGTCGTGCTTCGCGTGCGGCGGTTCCGGCTGCCGCGTCTGCAAGGGGAGCGGCTGGATCGAGATACTCGGCTGCGGCATGGTGCATCCGAACGTGCTGAAGGTCGGCGCCATCGATACGGAGCGCTACACGGGTTTCGCGTTCGGCATGGGCGTCGAGCGCATCGCGATGCTGAAACACGGGATCGAGGATATACGGCTGTTCTATGAAAACGACGTGCGTTTTCTCGGGCAGTTTGCGTAGGGTGTGCGGGTGAAGAACGTATGAATAACTTCCATGCCGGATAAGGGCGCATGGGGCTGCGCCCACCGGGCTATCCGGGGCTTCGCTCCGCTTCGGCCGCTTCGCGGCTGCTATCGCACCCCTCCTATCCCTTGCGCGGACACATACGGGCAAAGAACACGGCGTGCCCGTCCTCACACCGGCGTACCGGTGTATCGCGCAGGCGACCCGAAAGGCGAGAGGAAGCATGACGAAAGCGTTCTCATTATGCCGTCACCCCGTGCTGGCAGTCAGGCGTAACGGTTACACGTTGTCAAAAGCTCTGTAATTATCGAAAGGAAAGAGATGTTAGTACCTATCAGTTGGCTGAAATCGTATGCGGGTGTGCCGGAGGACGTGCAGGCGTTCTGTGACCGCATGATAATGACGGGATCGAATATCGAGACCGTGAAGACGTTTGGCGGGGATATAAAAAACGTGGTCGTCGGGCGCGTTCTGAGCGTCAGGCCGCACGAGGATTCCGATCATCTCTCCGTGTGTATGGTCGACGTCGGGAGCGGCGAGCCGCTTCAGATCGTCTGCGGCGCGCCGAACGTGCGCGCGGGGATACTGGTTCCCGTCGCCCTGCACGGCAGCGAGCTTCCGGGCGGTTACAAGATAAAACGCGGCAAGCTGCGCGGCGTGGCGAGCAACGGCATGATCTGCTCGGCGGGCGAACTCGGCTTTGACGATAAGGTCTCCCCGCTTCTGCACAAGGACGGTATCTGGATACTGCCGGGGGAATTTCCCGTCGGCGCGGATATCGTGGAGGCGCTGGATCTGCGTGAAACGGTCGTGGATTTCGAGATCACCCCGAACCGGCCCGACTGTCTGTCCGTTATCGGCATCGCGCGGGAGGCGGCGGCTTCGTTCGGCACGGAATTGAAATATCCCGATAACACGCTTGAACCAGACGCGGCGGCGGGCCGCGCGGAGGATCATATCCGTGTGACGGTCGGCGCTCCCGACCTGTGTTCCCGTTACATCGCGCGGATGGCGGATAACATTGCCATCAAGGAAAGTCCGTGGTGGATCCAGCGGCGGCTGATGTTCGCGGGCATGCGTCCGATAAACAATATCGTCGATATTACGAATTACGTGATGCTCGAATACGGGCACCCGATCCACGCCTTCGATATCAGGACGATCGCGGGCGGCGAGATCATCGTGGACCGGCCGGACGCGGAGGTGGCGTTTACGACGCTGGACGGAGTCAAGCGCACGATAACGCCCGATATGCTGCTGATAAACGATGCGGACGGCGGCGTCGCGGTCGCGGGCGTGATGGGCGGCCTGAATTCCGAGATCGAGGCCGACACGACGGCGATCCTCGTCGAGGCGGCGAGTTTTGACGCGAACAGCGTGCGGCTGACGTCGAAGAAGCTCGGCGTGCGGAGCGAGGCGTCGGCGCGCTACGAAAAAGGCGTACCGCCCGAATTATCCGAGGAAGCGTCGGCGCGCGTGCTGAAACTGATCGCGGAGACCGGATCGGGCCGCGTGCTCGCGGGTTCCGTCGATACGTATCCGGGAAAGACGGAGCGGCCGCCGGTGCGGATGCGCGTCGGCAGGATCAACGCGGTGCTCGGCACGGAGCTGCCGCAGGCGGACATGGCGGCGCTGCTGACGGGCCTTGAGATGAAGGTGACGGCGGGCGACGGAATTCTGGACGTGACGCCTCATTACGCGCGGCTTGACATTAAAGAGGAAGTGGATCTGATCGAAGAAGTCGGCCGGATATACGGCTACGATCGGCTCGGCGTGACGCTGCCGCGGGGCGCGGAGGCCGCGCAGGTATCCGAGAGCTGGCGCGTGCGCGGCATCGTGCGCGAAACGCTCAGCGGCTTCGGCTTAGCGGAGATACAGACCTACAGCTTCGTTTCGCCGAAGGGCGCGGATAATGTCAGGATCCCGCCGGATTCCGCGAAGCGGCGGTTCGTAAAGCTGATAAATCCGCTCGGTGAGGACACGAGTGTGATGCGCACGGAACTGTTGCCGAATCTGCTCGACGTCCTGTCCACGAACCACCGGAAGAACAACGAAGACGTCTGTCTGTTTGAGGTCGGCAATACCTTTGTTTCCGCTGAGGGCGAGGAACTGCCGGCGGAGCGGCTCAGCCTCGCTATCGGCGGCTACGGCCGGGACCGGGATTTCTTCTGGCTGAAAGGCGTGACGGAAGCGCTGCTCGCGAAACTCGGAATAAACGACGCGCGGTTCGAGGCCGATAATAACGAACCTTCGTGGCATCCGGGGCGCTGCGCGAAGATCAGCGGCGCGTCCCCGGGCGGCGCGATAAAACTCGGTGTGGCGGGCCAACTGCACCCCGACGTGCTGAAAGCCTATGATTTCGATATGCCGCTGGTCGCCGCGGAATTCGATCTCGACGCGCTGATAGCGCGGACGGATCTGTTCCGCGAATACTCGCCGCTCGATAAATATCCCGCGGTGACGCGCGATATCGCTCTCGTCGTGGACGAAGCGGTCACGGCGGCGGAGATCGAGGACGGGATCCGTGCGGGCGGCGGCGATATGCTCGAAAGCATCAAATTATTCGATATCTACCGCGGCAAGCAGGCAGGTGACGGCAAAAAAAGCCTTGCGTTCAGCCTTGTCTACCGGGCGCAGGACAGGACGCTGACGGACGAGGACGTGGCGGCTGTGCACGGGGCGATGCTCGCGGGGCTCGCCGCGAAAACCGGGGCGGTTCTGCGCGATTAGCGCGGTTTGATTTTCCTCTCTACCCCGACGATTAGTGATATAATTTTAAGGGAATTTATTTTAAAAAGCTATGCGCAGGGAGAACGAAGATGGCAGCTACAAATAAAATAACCGTCAGAATATACGGGCAGGATTACACCATAACGGGCGAAAAATCCCCGGATGAGATCCAGCGCGTCGCGCGTCACGTCGATGAAACCATGAACGCGATATCCGAGGCGGTCGGCGGCGGTTCGGTGTCCTCGCTCGCCGTGCTCACGGCCATCAATATCGCGGACGAGTTGTACGACAACAAGGCGCGGCTCGGCGGTTTTGACGACGAGAAAGAGCGGCTGAAAGTCGACGTTGACCATTATATGCAGCTTCTCGAAAAGACGAAAAACGAATTCCAGCAGTACAAGCGGGACGCCCGTGAATCGCTGGAGCGCAAGACGCTAATCGAAGAAACGCTCAATTCAAAGCAGCGCGAGAACGAGGACTTGGCAAAACGCGTCGCGGAATTGGAGCAGCATATCGAAAAGCTGAAGGCGCAGGCGCAAGGAGAGCAGCCCGTGTCTTCCGAACGCGTGCGCGAACTCGAGGACCGGTGCCGCGAAGTCGAAGGCAATTATTTCGAGCTTCAAATGGAGAATATCCGGCTCAAGGGCGATCTCGAACGGTACCAGCGGGAGGACGACTAGCGGGCTGAAAGTTGCCGGTGACCGGCATGGTGGATTTTGACCGGGCGCATGGGGCTGTCCGAATTGACGTTATCCGGCTTCGGATGATGGAAAATAATGGAATTCAGCATGGATCAAAAATTACTTTAAGCCAGCCCCACCGGGCTATTCGGGGCTTCGGCCGCTTCGCGGCTGCTACCGCACCCCTCCTATCCCTTGCGCGTCGCCTCCGCTTAGGATGTGCGCATAGGATGTGAGTCGCTTCGCTCCCAGCTCTCGTTTCGACTTGCGGCTGCTGCGCTCCGGCTCCCTTATGCGGGCAAAGTACATCACACTCCCGTCCTCCCCATGGCGTACCCGTTTACCGCATAAGAGGCAGAAAGAGCGGGCCGCGAACCGGACGAAAGCCTTCACTCCATGCCGTTCTACCGTGCGCGTGAAACGCGAGAAAGGCCCACGGCACCTCCGTCCTCCCAGTGGCGTACCCGTTCCTCGCACAGACGGCAAAACAGCGCGAGAACCGAACCGGACAAAACCCTTCACTCCGTGCCGTCACCCCGCATTCCCTGCCGTGCGCCATTATTCGCATAGCCATACGGTACCAGAGGCGGAAGCGCGCGGAGAGCCGGAAGCGAACGGCATGACAGTATGCTCATTATAAGAGAAATGAGGCAAGCGTGATACCATCAAGACTGCTCAAAGTCCTTGAATATGACAAGATAACGGCCCTGCTTGCCGAACGGACGGCGGGCAGGGCGGCGGCGTCCACGGCGGCGGAACTCAGCCCCGTCACGGATACCTACGAGATAGCCGCGCGGCAGAGCGAAACCGACGAGGCCGTTCGCGTGATTATGCGCAAAGGCTCGCTTCCGCTCGGCGAATACGGCGACGTTTCCCGTGACGCCGTCTATGCGGACAAAGGCGGCGTCCTGACGATGGACGCGCTGCTCGGCGTCGCGAAACACCTGAACATGGTGCGCGTCGCCGTTTCTTTCTTGCGCTCCGATATCGCGGCCGAGGATATTCCGCTGATAACGTCCATCGCCGCCGTAATGACGTCGGATACCCATCTGGAAGACCGTATCAAGACGTCGATACTCAGCGAAAACGAGATGGCGGATACGGCGAGCCCCGAGCTGAAACGCATACGGCGCGAGAAGGCGCGCATGGGCGACACGGTCAAGGCGCATCTGAACAAACTCATCACTTCCGCTGCGTACAAGGACATATTACAGGATCAACTGGTGACGATAAGAGGCGGGCGCTATGTCGTTCCCGTCCGGCAGGAGCACCGGCAGAAGGTCGCCGGCCTTGTCCACGACCAGAGCAAGGGCGGCGCGACGGTGTTTATCGAGCCGCAGGCGGTCGTCGAGCTGAATAATAAGCTGCGCGAATTGGAGCTTGCGGAGGTGCGCGAAATAGAGCGTATCCTCGCGGAGCTTTCCGCGCAGGTCGGCAATATGTCGGCGGCGCTTATCGCGAATCAGGAGATGATCGTGCGCCTCGACCTGATATTCGCGAAGGGAACGCTGGCCTGCGATATGGATGCGGTGCGCCCGTCCGTAGGCGAGGGCGATGTGCTCGAAATCGAGGCTGGCCGCCATCCGCTGATAGACGCGAAAAAAGTCGTGCCCGTCAGCCTGTCCATCGGAGGCGGTTACCGCACGCTGATCATTACGGGGCCGAATACCGGCGGCAAGACCGTGACGCTGAAAACCGTCGGGCTGTTTATCCTGATGGCGCAGGCGGGGCTGCACGTGCCCGCGGCAAAGGCGCGCATACCGCGGGTGGGCGAGGTGTTCGCGGATATCGGGGACGAACAGAGCATCGAGCAGAGCCTTTCGACGTTCTCGTCGCATATGAAGAATATCGTCGCCATCGTGCAAAACGCCGGTCCGGGCAGCTTCGTCTTCCTCGACGAACTCGGCGCGGGGACGGATCCGACGGAGGGCGCCGCCCTCGCCATTGCGATCCTCGAAGCGCTGGACGAGAAGGGCGCGATGATACTCGCGACCACACATTACACGGAACTGAAAAAATACGCGCTCGCCTCGGACCGGGCGATGAACGCGTCGATGGAATTCGACGTCGAAACGCTGAGCCCCACGTACCGGCTGCGCATCGGCACGCCGGGTCGGTCGAACGCCTTCGAGATATCGCGTAAACTCGGATTGCCGGCTGACATTGTCGGGAAAGCGGAAGCGTCGATGGATGTGGAGAGCGTCCGCTTCGACGAGGTGATCGAGAGCGTCGAAACGGACCGGCTGGGAGCGGAACGCGCACGCGCGGAGGCCGAAGCGCTTCGCGCGGAACTTGAATACGAGCGCCGGGAACTGGCGCGAAAGCAGGCGGACTTTGACAAGCGGCGCGAGGATATGCTCGCGAAGGCGCGGCTCAAGGCCGAAAACAGCATCGATGAGGCGCGCGAATACGCGGCGATCGTGCGCGAGGAATTAAAGGCGCTGCTTGCCGACGCGGAGGATTTCGCGGCGGGCGTTGGAAGCGTGAATGATGAAGATGCGGG
>JAISEX010000254.1 GCA_031263875.1 Eubacteriales Family XIII. Incertae Sedis bacterium
ACCGCATCATGCGTAGACCGGTTGGTTTACGTTATCGGGGGATTGTGGTGATGCCCCCCCCCCCCTGTATATGGTAGGTATATTGGTTCAGTGTTATGGTTTAATGCATTCTGATCTGATTGCCCCTTTTTATACGGATTTTGCGGACTTCGCGTAGGTATCGCCAGCGCTTCCCGCGTCTGTATCTTTTAATATTATATTATACTATACTATATTTGTCCACTTATGTGGAGAGAAATATAAAAAAATATTTTTTGGTTTTGTTTTTTGTGGAGCGGGGAAAAGGGGGACGGCACGGGGAGGATGGGAGGGTTGGGTTGTTTCTCGCGTATTTTTGGGGCTATGTGAGGAACGGGGACGCCGAAGGAAGGACGGGGGTGTTGTGGACTTTGCCCGCATAAGGGAGCCGGGGGACGGCACGGGGGAAGGATGCGCCTGTCGGGTTGTTTCTCGTTCTTTTTGTTGCGTTTGTGAGAAACGGGGACGCCGCAGTAGGACGGGCGGGTCGGGTGCGTTTCTCGCATAAAGGAGCCGGAGCGCAGCGACGGTGACCGCGCACGGTAGAGCGCCACGGGCTGAAGCCCTGCGCTCCTCGTTGTGCGAGGTACAACGGAGCTGAAGCTCCTGTACCTCTGCCAAGGGACAGCAGCGATATCCTTTTTTGCCACCGGCAAAAAAGATACACGCGAATGGCCGGGTGGGGCTGGCTTTTCATAATTCTCGGCTTATGTTAAATTATATTATTTTCCATAACGCAAGGCTCGCCGAAGTCATTTAGGACAGCCCCATGCGCCCGAATAGTAAGACTGGATTGCTTCGCTGCGCTCGCAATGACATAACGTTGCTCAGATTCACCAATCCGAGAAATTCCGGGTCAAGGCCGAAATGACGGACGTGACAGGTGGATTGCGGGTCGCGCCCTGCCCGCCCTCACCCCAAATTCTTATGCGCGGTGGCCATCATGAGTTTGATGCGGTTCAGTTGGTTGACGTTGCTTGCGCCGGGGTCGTAGTCGATCATGGCGACGTTCGCGAGCGGGTTGTATTTGCGCAGGGCTTTCTGCATGCCCTTGCCTGTCACGTGGTTCGGCAGGCAGGCGAACGGCTGCAGACAGACGATATTGCCGACGCCGCTGTCGATGAGCTCGATCATTTCGCCCGTGAGCAGCCAGCCCTCGCCGCACTGGTTGCCGATTTCGATGATCTGCTCGGCTTTCGCGGCGGTTTCCTCAATGCGCAGGGGCGCGTGGAAGCGTTTGCTCGCGCTGAGCGCGCGTTTCATCGGCCCGCGGAGCCATTCCACGAGACCGATGGCGAATTTATTCACGACCATCGATTTCCAGGTGCCGGACATGTTCTTGTAATTATATTCCTTGTTATGCATGCCGTAGAGGAAAAAGTCCATCAGGTCGGGAACGACGGCCTCGCCGCCTTCGCTCTCGATAATGCCGACGATGTCGTTATTCGCGTTCGGGTGATATTTCACGAGGATCTCGCCGACGACGCCCACCTTCGGTTTCTTCTCGCGCGTCAGCGGTAATTGATCGAAATCGCGCACGAGCTGGCGCACCCAGTCGCGGTATTTGCGGATCCCGATGTGCGGCATTTCGCGTTCGATGCGCACGGACCAGTAATGCGCGAGCCGGTCGGCGCTGCCGGGTTCCTTTTCATAGGGCCGCGTGGCGTAGAGTACGCGCATCAGCGCGTCGCCAAACAGGACGCCGATCAGCATCCGCTTGCCCATGCCGAGCGTAAATTTAAAGCCGGGATTCGGTTCCAGCCCGACCATATTCGCGGACACGACGGGTATCTGCTCCATGCCGAGATCCTTCAGCGCCTTGCGCAAAAGCGCGACGTAGTTGCTCGCGCGGCACCCGCCGCCGGTCTGCGACATGATGACGGCGGTGCGGTCGAGGTCGCATTCGCCGGACTTCAGGTAACTTATCACCTGGCCAAGCGTGACGATGGTCGGATAACAGGCGTCGTTGTTGATGCAACGCAGTCCCTCGTCGACCGCGTGAACGTCCACCTCGGGCAGCAGTTTCGCATGGTAACCGGCGGAGTTTATCACGGGTTCGAGGAAGCGGAAATGGATGGGCGACATCTCCGGAATAAGGATCGTGTAGCCCTCGCGCATGTCCTCCGTAAACACTTTGCGCTCGAATTTGTACGGGCGGTCGATGGCGCGGACGCCGTTTTTCTCGCGTTCTTCCATCGCGGCTTTCAGCGAGCGGATGCGTATCTTGACGGCGCCGAGGTTCGCGCCTTCGTCGATCTTCAGCACCGTGTAGAGCTTGCGCCGGCTGCGCAGAATTTCCTCGACCTGATCCGTCGTCACAGCGTCGAGCCCGCAGCCGAAAGAATTCAGTTGAACGATTTCGAGATTCTCGCGCATGCCCGCGAATTCCGCGGCGCGATAGAGGCGGCTGTGGTAGACCCATTGGTCGAGCACGCGCAGCGGTCGTGGCGCGTCCGCCATATAAGCGACGGCGTCCTCCGTCAGCACCGCGAGGCCGAACGACGTGATCAGCGTGTCGATGCCGTGGTTTATTTCCGGGTCGAGATGATACGGGCGTCCGGCGAGTATCACGCCCTTGCCGCCCGTTTTGTCGAGAATGCGCAGCGCTTCCTTGCCGTAACGCTTCACATCGTCGTGGAATTTCTTGTCCTCGTGACGCGCGGCCGTTACCGCCTTTGCGATTTCCGCGGCGCCTATTTTCAGCTCGCGAAAGATGGCCGCAAGCCGCCGTGCAAGCCGGTCGTCATTATCGTAAGGCACGAAGGGGTGCATAAAAACGATGTCGTTTTCCTCGAGATAATCGTCCATATTATTCGCGATGACCTCGGGATAGGTCGCGACGATCGGGCAGTTGTAATGATTGTCCGCCGCTTCGTTTTCCGCGCGTTCGTAATTGATGCTCGGGTAGAAGATGCGGCGCGCGCCCTGCTCGGCGAGCCACTTGATATGGCCGTGAACGAGCTTCGCGGGGTAGCAGGCTGTGTCGGACGAGATGCTGTCCATGCCCTTTTCGTAAAGCGTTTTACTTGACGGCGGCGAGAGCAGCACACGGAAACCGAGCTCCGTAAAGAAGCGGAACCAGAACGGATAATTCTCGTACATATTCAGCACGCGCGGTATGCCGATCGTTCCCCGGCGCGCGTCATCCTCGGACAGCGGCTCGTAATTGAACAGACGCTTCCGTTTCCATTCCATCAGGTTCGGGACGTCGCTCGCCGCGGCGGAACCGCCCGCGCCCTTTTCGCACCGGTTGCCCGTGATATATTTCTCTCCGCTGCCAAAGCGGTTGACGGTCAGGAGGCAGTTGTTCTCGCAGAGCCCGCACCGCGTGTGGCTGCTTTCCGCGCTGAACCTGTCAAGGTCTTCGCTTGACACGATGCCCGACTCGGCATCCGGAATGTGGTTTTCGAGGGCGATAAGCGCCGCGCCGAACGCGCCCATATTACCCGCGATATCCGGGCGGACGACGTCACGCTCCATCACGCGTTCGATGCTGCGCAGCACGGAATCATTCAGGAACGTGCCGCCCTGCACGACGACCTTCTCGCCGGCTTCGTCGGTGTTGCGCAGTTTTATTACCTTATATAAGGCGTTCTTGATAACGGACTGCGACAGGCCGGCTGATATGTCGCCGATGGTCGCGCCCTCCTTCTGCGCCTGCTTGACCTTGGAGTTCATAAAGACCGTACAGCGCGTGCCGAGGTCGACGGGCGCCTCCGCGAACAGCGCCTCGCGCGCGAAATCCTCGACCGCGAGATTCACGGATTTGGAATACGTTTCGATAAATGAACCGCATCCCGAGGAACACGCCTCGTTCAGCATGATGCTGTAGATCGCCCCGTCGCGTATCTTCATGCATTTCATATCCTGGCCGCCGATGTCGAGAATAAAATCGACGCCGGGCAGAAACTGTTCCGCGGCCTTGTAATGGGCGATCGTCTCTATCTCGCCGAGATCGACGTGAAAGCCCGCTTTTATCAGCCCTTCGCCGTAGCCCGTCACGACGGAGTTCGCGATATAGGCGTGTTCGGGAATTTTCGCGTATAATTCGCGCAGCAGCGCGCGCGTGGTTTCGAGCGGATTGCCCGCGTTGCTTTTATAGAACGAATAGACGAGGTTTCTGTCCTTGTCGATGGCGACCGCCTTCGTCGTGGTGCTGCCCGCGTCGATGCCGAGAAAGAGCGGCCCTTTCGCGCGCGCGATATCCTTGCGCGGAACGGAATTTTTCTCATGCCGCGCCCGGAACGCGGCGTACTCCGCCGTGTCCGCAAACAGCGGCGCGATATGCTTCGTTTCACCCAACTGGCTTTCATCGGCGTTTTCGATTCGCGCCAGCAGTTCGTCGGTCGTGATAGGCGCCGCGCTTCCCGCCATCATCGCGGCCCCGACCGCGACGAAGTATTCGGGCGAAGCCGGGAATACCACGTCCTCCGGCGCCAAACCGAGCGTTTCGATAAACCGCCCGCGCAGTTCGGACAGAAACGCCAGCGGCCCGCCGAGAAACGCGATCTTTCCGCGAATGACCCGCCCGCAGGCAAGCCCGCTGATCGTCTGGTTCACGACCGCCTGAAAGATCGACGCCGCGAGATCCGGCACCTTTGCGCCCTCGTTTATCAGCGGCTGGATATCCGTCTTCGCGAACACGCCGCACCGCGCGGCAATCGGGTAGATGACGCTCATCTCCTTCGCCGCTTCGTTCAGGCCCGCCGCGTCCGTGTTCAGCAGTATCGCCATCTGGTCGATAAACGCGCCCGTCCCTCCCGCGCACGTGCCGTTCATGCGCTGCTCGATGGACTTCCCGTAAAACGTGATCTTCGCGTCCTCGCCGCCCAGCTCTATCGCGACGTCCGTTTCCGGTATCAGCGTTTCGACCGCCTTGCTGCACGAAATGACCTCCTGCTCGAACCGGATGTCGAGCAGGCCGGAAATCGACAGCCCGCCCGACCCCGTGATAACCGCGCGCACCGGCCGCTCCGGATATTCCGCGGCAAGTTCCGCGATAAGCTCCGCCGCCTTCTCGAACACGTTCGACATATGGCGGTCGTACCGCGAGAAAATCATCTCGTCGTTTTCATTCAGCAGCGCTATCTTGACCGTTGTGGAACCGACGTCTATGCCGAGCCGCAACCCGCTCTCATTATGTAATTGGATATTTTTACCATTATCCATACGTTCAAATCTCTGTTATCTCTCTTGTTCCTATTTTCAAATCTCTACTATCCCGATGTTCAAACCCTGGCTGCCGCTCTCCCGGAAACTTTCGGTTCGCGAGGACATGGGATTATTTTCCATTCATCAAAACTCAATTAAACATTCCATGGAACTTTCGGTTTATGGGAGCATTCCATTATTTTCCATACACCAAAACCCCGTTAAACCTTCTCCCGAAACCCAATCAGCCCATTATCCGAAATCCGATTAAACCATTCCGCAAAATCCGATTACACCGCAGCCAGCCCGCAGCCATTCTCCCCCGCTAATGCGCGTCCAATTCCAAGCGCACGGGGCAGTGATCGCTCCCGTGGACGTCTTTTAATAGTACCACATCGCGGACCTTATTCATAAGCCGGTTGGAAATCACGAAGTAATCGATGCGCCACCCCGCGTTGTTCTCGCGCGCGTTGAAGCGGTACGACCACCACGTGTACGCGCCCGCGAGGTCGGGATAGAGCGCCCGGAAACTGTCTGTAAACCCCGCCGCGAGCAACTCACCGAACTTGCCGCGCTCCTCGTCCGAAAACCCCGCGTTACCGCGGTTCGGCTTCGGATTTTTTAGATCGATCTCCTCATGCGCCACATTCAAATCGCCGCAGAGGATCACCGGCTTCTTCTCGTCGAGCTCCTGCAGATACGCCCGGCGCGCGTCCTCCCACGACAGGCGGTAATCGATGCGCGCAAGACCGTCCTGCGCGTTCGGCGTATATTCGTTCACGAGATAAAAATCGTTGTACTCAGCGGTAATCGAGCGGCCCTCGTCGTCGTGCCCCTCCGCGCCGATATCATAGCTGACGGAAAGCGGTTCCGGCTTTGAAAACACCGCCGTGCCCGAATAACCCTTGCGCACCGCGCTGTTCCAAAACTCCCGGTAATCCGGCAGATCGACCTCCGCCTGCCCCGGCTGCATCTTCGTTTCCTGCAAGCAATAGCAGTCCGCGCCCTCCGCCGCGCAAAAATCCAAAAATCCCTTTTTCAAAACGGCCCGCAGCCCGTTCACGTTCCATGTGATAATTCTCACTCTTTTACCTCCCTGTCATTTTAGTATGGGCGCATGGGGCTTCGCCCCACCGGGCTATCCGGGGCTCCGCTTTCACTCCGGCCGCTTCGCGGCTGCTACCGCACCCCTTCTATCCCGTGGCAGAGGTACAGGAGCTTCAGCTCCGTCGTACCTCGCACATCGAGGAGCGCAGGGCTTCAGCCCGTGGCGCTCTACCGTGCGCGATAAAAGCGAGAAAGCACGCATCACGCCCATCCTTCCTCCGGCGTATCAGTTATCGCACAAACGGCAAAACACGCGAGAGTGCGAGTATGGCGTGAGCTTTCTCACCGTGCCGTCCCCATCCATTACGCCAAAGTATGAGGCACATTTCATCCTCGTACCTCCCCCGATTGGGCCTTTTCGCCCAAATGCTTTATTTCGATTCTGTATATCCGCCGGTAGAAGCCCGCCACGACAAACGCCGCGACCGCCTCCGCGATAACGACGGCCCACCAGACGCCCGAAACGCCAAACAGCCGGATAAACAGCCACGCCATCGGGATCGTCATAACGAGCTGCCGCACGAAAGAAACCACCAAACTCATAAACCCGTGCGCCAACCCCTGGAACAAACACGACGTCGCCACCGCATACGCCGCCGGCAGGAACGCGAGACTCACGATCCTCAGCGCCGGTATGCCGATCGCGTACATCTCCGGGCTTGGCGAGAACAGGCTCATCAGTTGCGCCGGAAATAGCAAGAACACCGCCATCATCACCGCCATCACCGAAACCGCCACCACGACGGACATCTTGTACGCCCGCAGCAGCCGCGCCTTGTTACGCGCTCCGAAATTATAGCCGTGTATCGGCATCGCCCCCTGGCTCAGCCCGAAAATCGGCATAAACGCGAATGAAATCAGCCGGTAATACGCGCCGAACACCGCCACCGCCGTTTCGCTGTACGCGATGAGGATCGCGTTGAGCCCCATCGTCATTACCGACACCATGGACATATTCACGATGGTCGGGAAGCCGACCGCGTAGATATCACGCAGGATCCGCGCGTTCGGCCGGAAGCCCCGCAGCGAAATAGTTACATAGTGCTTGAATTTAAAGAAGAAAAACAGCGCGAGGCACATAGCCGTAAACTGCGACGCGATGCACGCGATGGCCGCGCCCGTTACGCCGAGCCGCGGCGCCCCGAACAATCCGAGGATCAGCAGCGGGGAAAGCAGGGAATTCAGCCCCGCCCCCACGATCGTGAATATCATCGGAAACAGCATATTGCCCGTCGCCTGCAGTATCTTTTCGACGGCGAGCACGACAAACGCAAACAGCGAGCCGATCGTCACGATCTTGCCGTACGTTACCGCGCTCGCGAGTATCGCCGCATTTGACGTAAAGAGCCTGAAAAACGGCTCCGCGAGGAACAGCCCGAACACGGCGAATACCGCCCAATTCGCGAAGGCGATGATGAAGCCGTGCGTCGTCGCGCTGTTCGCCTCGTCATTCCGGCCCGCGCCGAGCCGCCGCGCGATCAGCGAGCTCGTCCCGATGCCGCTCCCCGTGCCGATATTGATCAGTATCATCTGCACCGGCAGCACCAGCGTGATCCCCGCAAACGCCTGCTCCGATATCTGTGCCACAAACACGCTCTCCACTATATTGTAGAGAGCGTTCGCTATCATCGATATCATGGGCAGCGTCGACATGGTCAGCATCAGCTTGCCGATCGGCGTCACGCCCAGCTTGTTCTCGCGTAAAGTCTTGTCCTCGGGCATCAATACCTCTCTGATTAATGTAACAAAATTATGAGTAAGCCGTAAGCCGGATTCTGTCGTGGACGATCATCTATCTGGGACAGACGTTGCCGCCTGCCTCCGGAACTGCTGCCGCGAAGCAACCGTTCTCCTGCTGGCCACCATACCGGGCGGAAGCGGGCCGCCTCCCCCGCGTTCGCGGGTATGCCCTTCGCCATTGCTCCGAGTGGGGTTTACACGGCAGACGCGTCTCCGCGCCTCCGGTGAGCTCTTAACTCGCCATTTCACCATTGCCTGTGCCGCTAGGCGGCCATCGGCTGTATGTTTCTGTTGCACTTTCCCTACAGTCACCCGCGCCGGACGTTATCCGGCACCCTTGCCCTGCGGAGTCCGGACTTTCCTCACGGGGCTAACGCCCCGCGCGACCGCCTGGCTTACTCATATTTCATCTTTAATTATACCAATTTAGGCGTCACAATCCAAATCGAAATGTATCGGTGCGGGCGAAGCGAACGTGACCGCTTGTCATTGCGGGGAACGAGCAGCGGGTCCCGCAGGCCGAAGGACTGACATGCATGTGAATGCTTTGGGCGCATGGGGCTGTCCCTGCGGGTTATTTGTAAAGGGTCTTTTTGAAAATCTTGCGTGCGCTTATTTTCCACATTATCCCTTAACCTCAGGACAGCCCCACCGGGCTCTGCGGGGCTGCGCTTCGCTCCGGCCGCGGCGCTCGGGACAAGCGCGAGAAATGCGGGATGCCATGTTTCTATTTTACGGAATGTTCTTGCGTCCTCACCCGCGCCGTGGCTGCTAGTGCCCTGTGGCCTCTAAAACTTGTCAGTAATCGCCGAGGATTTTTTCGTCAGACGAGGCGGAGGGTTCCGTTGATACTTCTGGTATCATCGGGTTCCGACAACGAAGTATGACGGAGCAGACTGGCGAGTAGTAAAGGTTTAGAGGCCACAGGACACTATACCCCTCCTATCCCTTGCGCGGGACATATGCGCCATTCCGTGCCGCCTTTACTCCATTTGTCATTGCAGACCTCGGCCGCTCCCCTGTGCGGGCAAAGTATACAAAGCATCCGTCCATCCTACGGCGAACCCATTCATCGCGCGAGCCGACAAAATACGCGAGAAGCAGAACCGACAGAGGCATCCCCTCCCTGCCGTCGTCCGCAAAACCCCGCCACCCCGACATACGACAATCAGAAGGCAATAATCCGCTTATACGCGATTTATTGTCCCCTGATACTCCTTTATCGGCATCAATTAAATACCCACGAAAGAAAAATTATTCTCTTCCGCGGGTAAATTCAGCGCTTTGGGACGATCAACCTATTGCAGCGCCTCAATGAGTTTTGCTTCTAACGCCTGCTGCTCACTCGCTTTCAGCTTGGACGATGTGCGCACAACAAGCGTATTCAAGACCTTGTGCGAACCGCTCGCAAACACGCTACCGTCGAAAGCGGCAAGATACTCATCGCGCTTTTCCGCATCCGCGTTGTCGGCAAAAATCTCAATACATCCGCCGCCATCAGAGCCTTTATCAATAACGGTATCGCCATCAAACTCGTTTTGGTCAACCAAATTATACGTGAAGTAGACGGCGCCCGTATACGCGCCCTGTTTGCCTAACATCTCGTTGGGGTCATTATCCTCCGTCACGATCTCAACCTCAATAATACCGTCGACCTTTGAGATCGCAGTTTTGACACCTTCCGGCGTCGGCGCCGAAGGTTCCTCCTCGACCGCCTGCGCGGGGCTTTCCTCCTCAGAAGTTGCCACGGGGGTTTCTTTCTCGGGCGCCTGCGCGGGGCTTTCCTTGCCGCACCCCGCAAACGCGAACAGTGTAATTGTGAGCGCTAATGCAAGCGCCGCTGCCAGTAATTTCTTCATTGGATTTGTTCCTCCTTGTCATCTTGTGATAATTGCTGCTGCACGTTGTTCTGATCGTCCATCCGCGCCCTTAGCTGCGACATTTCAATCATAAGCGCCTCAAACTGTGATTTGCTTATAGTAATTTCTTCCACCGCTTCCTCAGTCGTGTCTTCGCCTGATTCAACGGCAGCCAACTCCTCTTCGTCAATGACGACAGTCAATGCCGCTTCATATTCGGCGAACTCTTCCGGCGACATATGAGCCATTTCGGACAGATGTTTCTGAAGTTTATGCGCCATTGGCTTGAATGTAGCCAAAGTGAGACCGCCTGAGATAACCCCGCCCAGTAAAGGTACCGTTTTTGATACGCCCTTGGCAAAGGTGTCTTTTACTATTTTTTGCCCTAACATCGTCGCCACTTTCTTGACGATCGGATAATACCACGTCTTGGTCAGCGCTTGTGCGGCAACCTTCTTCGCGACAGATTTCATTGCCGTTTCTCCAAACAGTTTGACAACAGCCTTTGTTGCCGCTTTCACACCTGACATCACGCCGATAAACAGGACAAGCTGTGACTCGGTGGCTTCGTCGAGTTCGTTTGAATCTGTGAATATCTCGTCCCAGCCATATATGTATGTCAGTTTTTGCGCGACACGGATAATGTGGCCGTAGAACTGCATTAAATCAGCCGGGATAGTAGCGCCCATAGCAAACCCGCCCGGTATGCCCGCCGCGGTTGATAGGGCAGTTACCTTGACTGTTTCCGCGTTGATCACGTCTTTCGCTAGCTTATCCAACGTCTTGATCGGAATATCGGCGTGGAGTGTTCCGTCGGTAAT
>JAISEX010000060.1 GCA_031263875.1 Eubacteriales Family XIII. Incertae Sedis bacterium
ATATAAAACTGTTTTTGTAAATACTCACGTGTAAAATTGTTCCGCGATGAGTGACAAAAACATTTTGAGTGCCCCGTGCGCCCAAGGAGAATTTCATGGCCGTATCTGGATTAGCATGAGAGCCGTTCTTGCAATCAATAAAAATGTTTCATAATAATATCAGCCGTTTTTCCACAAAAACTACTTGAACATGCGTTCACGAACAGAGTATAATATTTATACAATCAGTAGCACGGAGGGCGAGATGGCGAAGGCGAGAAACAATCAAAGCATCAATGTCAAAGGCACGGAGATAGCTCTGTATCGAGCTTCCGGCGGCGAATATATATCACTGACCGATATGATGAAAGCTAAGGACGGCGATTTTTTCATTGCTGATTGGCTGCGCAATAGGAACACGGTTGAGTTCCTTGGTATTTGGGAAAGAATACATAATCCGAATTTTAATTATGGCGGATTCGCCACAATTAAAAGCCGAGCGGGACTCAACAATTACAAAATCAGCGTTAAAGAGTGGGTCGAGCAGACAAATGCTATCGGGTTGACTGCGCGAGCCGGGCGTTATGGCGGCACGTATGCTCATAAAGATATTGCGTTTGAATTCGGCATGTGGATCAGCCCGGAATTCAAGGTCTATCTGATACGTGAATTTGACCGTCTCAAATCCGCAGAAGTTTCCCGCCAATCATTGGAGTGGAATCTGCAGCGCACCATCAGCAAGATAAATTACCGCATTCACACCGACGCTATCAAGGAGCATATTATTCCGCCGGTGGTAACGAAAGAGCAAGCCAAAACGATTTACGCTTCCGAAGCCGATATGCTGAATGTAGCGCTGTTTGGGAAAACGGCCGCCGAGTGGCGAAGCGCAAACCCTGCCGCCAAAGGCAATATCCGTGATGAGGCGACGCTTGAACAGCTCATCGTGTTATCAAACATGGAAAGCATCAACGCACTCCTGATAAAACAAGATTTAGCGCAATCCGGGCGGCTAGTTCAGCTCAATCAGGTGGCTATTGCGCAGTTGACGTCGCTGGTCGGGAATCGGCATATACGGAAATTGAATGACGGAGGTGATTTATAGGATTGCAGGTACGCCTACATTGATGGAAAAATTACGGGACGCGGACATTGTGGGTTAAGCCTGCAATAGCAGATGGAGTCGAGACAGCACGGAATGTCGCATATGTCCGCGCAAGGGATCAGAGGGGTGCGATAGCAGCCGCGAAGCGGCCGGAGCGAAGCGCAGCCCCGGAGAGCCCGGTGGGGCACTCAAAAATAAAAACCGTTTTTTGTGAATGGCTTGCGCGAAGAATTGTCCCTCGATGAATGACAAAATTATTTTGAGTGCCCCATGCGCCGGAAGAGATACCTTGGCCCGGGGGATTCCAGGGCGGGGCTCGGAATGACGGACGGTAGCAAGGAAATCACGGGTTTCTTGTAGTATAATTAGTATTATTATTTGCCAACCATTCACAGACAGGAGCGACGCATGATACTTACTGATTTACTGGAACAGAACGCGCAGCAGTGGCCGGGCGATACGGCGCTCGTCGAGCTCAATCCGATTCACGACGACGCGAAAAACCTCGCGTGGCAGGAATATTCCCTCGTGGAAGCGGGTCATTCATCTCATTATCGCCGCGAGCTGACGTGGCGGCAATTTGACGATCTTGCGAACCGGTTTGCGAACATGCTGCGGGACAAGGGGGTGCGGCAGGGGGACAAGGTCGCGATTTTGCTGATGAACTGTATCGACTGGCTGCCCATCTATTTCGGGACGCTCAAGTCCGGCGCGACGGTGGTGCCGCTGAACTTCCGTTACACGTCGGAGGAGATCGCGTACTGTCTGGAACTTTCGGATTCGTCGGTGCTGATATTCGGCTCGGAATTTATCGAGCGCGTCGGCGCAGTCAAACATGAGCTTGCCAAGATAAAAGAGTACATTTTTGTCGGCATGGATATACCGGATTACGCGGACAGCTTCGAGGGCATGGTCGGTAAATTCCCGGCGGTGAAACCGGAGGTCGACATCCAGCCCGACGATGACGCGGCCGTCTATTTCAGCTCCGGAACCACGGGTTTTCCGAAGGCGATACTCCACACGCAGCGCACACTGCTTTCGGGAGCGGACACGGAGCACGCCCATCACGGGCAAAAGAAGGACGACGTCTTTCTGCTGATCCCGCCGCTCTATCATACGGGCGCGAAAATGCACTGGTTCGGCAGCCTGAAAAGCGGAAGCCGCGCCGTTATATTAAAAGGAACGGATCCGAAGTGGGTGATGGATGTGGCTTCGGACGAGAAGGCGACGATCGTGTGGCTGCTCGTGCCGTGGGCGCAGGACATCCTCGACGCGATCGACCGCGGCGCTATCGACCTCGGCAAGCTCGACCTCAGTAAGTTGCGGCTGATGCATATCGGCGCGCAGCCCGTGCCGCCGAGCCTCGTCGCGCGGTGGAAAAAGATATTTCCGCATCACGAATACGATACGAATTACGGGCTGTCCGAATCGCTCGGGCCGGGAGCCGTTCACCTCGGTCTGGAGAATATCCACAAGGTCGGCGCTATCGGCAAGGCCGGCTGCGGCTGGGAAACCAAGATTATCGGGACGGACGGCGCGGAAGTCGAGCGCGGCGCGGTGGGCGAGCTCGCCGTCAAGGGCCCCGGCGTTATGAAGGAATATTACCGCGATCCCGAAGCGACGGCGGCCGCGTTGCATGACGGCTGGCTGTACACGGGCGATATGGCGAAGGAAGACGAAGACGGTTTCATCTATTTGGTGGACCGTAAAAAGGACGTCATTATAACGGGCGGCGAGAACCTCTATCCCGTGCAGATAGAGGATTTCCTGCGCGGGTTTGACAAGATAAAGGACATCGCCGTTATCGGCGTCGCGGATCCCCGCCTCGGTGAGATCGCGGCGGCGATTATCGAGGTGAAAGAGGGCATGAGCATTACGGAAGCCGAAGTCGAGGAATTCGCGAAGGGCCTGCCGCGGTACAAGCGCCCGCGCAAGATCATCTTCGATAAAGTCCCGCGTAATCCGACCGGCAAGATAGAAAAACCGGCGCTGCGCAAGAAGTTTGGCGCGGAATCCATCGTCGCGAAGGAAACGGAAACCGACTGACACACACCATGCTGCGCATCTATTACGCGAGAGAAAATATCGACACGAGCCGCTTTATGTACGACGCCATCAGCCGTACGCTCTCGCGTATTCGCGCGGAATTTGGGCGGGTAATGGCCGGAACAAGGGAGGGCGGTTCCTTCGATTCGGGTGGCGTAATTCCGCAGCGCGTCCTGCTCGTGGTGCCGGAGCAGTATACGCTGCAGGCCGAGCGCGACGCGATGGACGCGATGGAATTGCCGGGATTTATCGATTTTGACGTGCTGAGCATGACGTCGCTCGGTCGCCGCACGCTTGCGGAAACCGGGGGCGGCGGCGGAAATTTCATCGACAAGTACGGCAAGATAATGCTCGTCACGAAACTGCTTCACGACAACGGGGCGTCATTAAAAGCGCTCGGAAACTTGAAGCCGTCGCCGGCTCTTGCGAGTAAGATCAGTGACATGATATCCGAGCTGAAAAACTTCAATGTGACGCCGGACGGCCTTGCGGACATATCCGCGAAGTTGGGCGACGAGGACGTACTCGGTCGTAAACTGTTCGACGTGTCCGTTATATATGAAGGATTTGAGAATGAGCTGTCAAATAATTTGCTTGACACCGCCGATCACCTGAAAAGATTTACGGGAAGCATACCGAAATCCGCCTATATCGCCGGATCCGAAATATGGCTGTTTGGTTACGACTACCTTTCGCCGGCGATGCGGGACGCCATCGTCGCACTGTCAAGTAAATCGCTTGATGTGAATATTATGATCACCGCCGATCCGGACGATCCGTTTTTCTCGCTGACCAATGATCTTATGGATGAACTCGCGGCGCAGGCGGGAGAGGCGGGCGTTACCGCGGAACGCGTGGCTGTTGAAGCGGCGTCAGGGGAATTGCTTGACGGAGCTGTGTCAAGGAAAACGCTTGACGGATCGGAGTCAATTAAATTGCTTGACGAGTGCGTGTCAGGCGAACCACTTGACAGGAGCGTGTCAAGTAAATGGCTTGACGGGATCGATTCTCGCGAAACGCCCGAATTACGCGAATCGCGATACGCAAAAAAGTTACCGGGGGAAATTGCCTGCATAGAGAAAAATCTGTTCGCCGGAAAAACGGCGCGGTTTTCGCGGGAAAGCGAAACGGACGGCGCTAACGGTCAAACCGCTCTTTCGCTGACCGTGGCGGCAGGGTTTTACGCCGAAGCGGAAACGATTGCCTCCGAAATCTGCGGCCTTGTGCGGGACGAAGGGCTGAAATACCGCGACATACTGGTATTGTGCAACGATATGCGGACGCGCGTCCCGATAATGAAGCGCGTATTTCAGGATTACGGCCTGCCCGTATTTATCGACCAGCGGCGCACTGTGGATCACAATCCCGTGATAGAACTCGTGCTTGCGCTGATCGAAACGGCGGCGGGCAGGCGCAGATATGAAGACGTTTTTCGCCTGCTCAAGACGGGTCTGACCGATATCGTCGCGGACGAAAGAGAAGTCCTCGAAAACTACGTGCTTGAACATAAGATACGCGGCGGCATGTGGGACAAGGAATTTACCTACGGCGGCCCGCCCGCTTCGCTTGACGCGAATGCCGCCGAAACCGGCGGAGTCAGATACGCCTACACCGCAGAGGAAATGCAGGCGCTGAACGAAACACGGAGCAAAGTCAGTGGGCTTCTCGGGGCTTTTGAAAATGCTTTCCGCGCGCGCCGCACGGCGCGGGAAAAAACCGAATGCTTGCGCGGGTTTCTCGAGAAAAATCTGCTGCTCACGGACAAGATCGCGGCGATGGCGGAGGCGCTTGAGGATTCCGGCAATCTTGAATACGCGGCGGAACTGAGCGGAATTGAGAACGTCGTGGCCGGACTGCTGGATCAGCTTTCCGCGGCTCTCGGCGAGCGCGAGCTGTCGCCGCTCGAATATTCGGAATGTCTGCGCGCGGGCTTCGCTTCCGTTCGCATGGGCGTACTGCCTACCGGGACGGATCAAATCGTGATCGGCACCATGCAGCGCACGCGGAGCGCGGCGCCCGCCGCCGTCTTTGTGGCGGGCGCGAACGACGGCGTGCTCCCCGCCGCGACGGAGGACGATGGGGTTTTGAACAGCGATGAAAAACAGCGGCTCGAAAGCGCGGGAAATTTTCTCGGACGCAGTGACGACACCGTGTATTTTGAAGAACAGCTCGCCATATACCGCAATATGTCCAAGTCAAGTAAAAAACTTTACCTCAGTTGCTCTGCCTCGGATATGGATGGGAATAACGTGCGCCCGTCGAATATTTTCGAGCGTGTGCGCCGGCTTTTCCCGGAGGTCCCCGTTAAAAAAGATATTATCAGCGGCGCGGACGAACTCGCGCAGATCCAATACCCGGAGGAAGCGTTAGCGCATCTCGCCGACCACGCCGTAAAAGCGGTTTCCGAAGGCCGCTCCGATCTCGGCGAACCGTGGCGCGGCGTGTGGAAGTGGCTCGGTTCCGATCCGGAGTACCGGCCTCGCATTGCGGGCATTCGTTTGGGTCTGGCGCACCGAAGCGGCGGCGAGCGCGTATCACCCGATACGCTGAAGCGGCTGATGGGAGCGAAATCCGCTCTGCATACGTCGCCCTCGGCGCTGGAACGTTACAGCCGGTGCCCGTTTTCGTGGTTCGCCGGCAGCGCCCTGCGCCTTACCGGACGGCGCGTGCGGGAACTTGATTACGGCGGCATCGGCGACCTCTATCACATGCTGCTGATGGGCTACGGCGAAACGGTCGAGCACAACGCGCGGTGGGACGAAATTACGCGCGCGGAATGCGGCGCGATCATTCGCGAAATCTATCATGACGCGGCGCGGACGTATCGCGAGGGCCTGCTCGGAAATAATGACGGCTATAGCGATTACAAGGCGGAGCGCATCAGTCGTGTCGCCGAGGAAGTCGCCTGGGCGGTCACGAATCAGGTGCGCGGTTCGGACGTCGCGAAGATGCTGTTTGAAGCGCGGTTCGGGAGCGGCGCCGGGTTTTCGCCGCTGGAGATCCCCGTTCCGGACGCGCACCTCTCCGGCGATCCCGCCGAGAGCGAAGCCACACTCGTGGTCAGCGGCCGCATCGACCGCGTCGATATCCTCGCGGGCGAAAGCGCCGTCATCACGGATTACAAATCCGGCAGCGATACTTTCAGCAGCCCGGACGTGCGCGGCGGCTGGCAGCTCCAGCTCCTCATTTATCTGATGGCCGTGACGGAAAAATACCGGCCCGGCGGCGTGCGGTATTTCGGCATCGGCGAGCCGCATATCGAGGATACGGGCAGAGGCGACGCGTATCTGGAGGAAAAAATCTCGAAGGAATTTAAGCCCGACGGCCTCTTTGCCGATCCCGCGCAGCCGGATAACGAACTCGAAAGCCTGACGCGGAGCGTGCGCGAGCGGCTCGAAAACCTCGCGGCGGGCATGTTCGCGGGCTCCGTCGGCGCGTCGCCCCTGACCGCGCGGAAACTCAAATCCGCCGGTAACGCCCCGCTCCGCGCCTGCACCTACTGCGCCTACAAAGGCGTCTGCGGCTACGGCGCACCCTGAAGTTTTCGAGAATTGCCAGGAACGGCGATGGTGATACGGGGGACGGCAGGGGGAGGATGCTTGCGCCCGGTTTTATCTCGCTGGTTTTGGGCGTTTGTACGATAAATGGGGACGCCGTAGGAGGACGGGCGCGAGGTGTACGCTGCCCGCACAACTGCGAATCAAACCCGTAATGACAGACGTTGCAAGGCGGCACGGAATGGCGCGCATGTCCCGCGCAAGGGATAGGAGGGGTGCGCAGCAGCCACGGCGCGGGCGTAGACACAGTTATATTCCATAAAATGGAAATACGGCACTTTTCATCTCTCATTTGTCCTGAGCGCCGGGGCCGCAGCCCCGCAGAGCCCGGTGGGGCACGCGGGAATGATTTTGCCACTAACCCGCGGGACAATTTTACGCGTGAGCATTTACAAAAAACAGCCTCATATTTGAGTGCCCCATGCGCCCTCCATTATTCACGATTCACGGATAACTTTCCGAAAAAGCTAGCCCCCGATTTGCGACGACTCGATAACGCCCGGCGGGATCGTGTAGGTTTTCCCCTTGAAATCGATGACGCCTTCCTTGCGCATCAGATTCAGTTCGTGGGAGAGGGAGGTCCGGTCGACGCAGAGGTAATGGGCGAATTCTTCCTGATTCATGCCGATGCTGACCGTCTGGTCGGAGCGGCGCTCGCTCACGATGCTGAGGTAGGCCAGGACCCGGCCCCGGACGGTGCGGATGGACAGAATGTCGGATTTGTACATGAGTTTGATGCTCTCGTCGGAGATGATCCGCGCGATGTGCGCGGACAGCTTCGCCGCCATTTTGGGCGAGGACGGTCCGCTGCGGATCAGGTCGTCGTATCCCATCCACAGGACGCTGCCGGCTTGGTTCGCGATGATCGACGTGGGGCTCGTGCGAATGGAGGACGTGACGGACTCCAATTTTACGATGAAATGCGGAGTTAGAACGCGGATGATCTGCTTCCGGCCGTCGAAATGATATTTTTCCTCCACCAGATTCCCCGCGGTCAATATCCCGATATTGCGCACGCTTTGGCCCTGATGCGTCAAAAACTCATTTTTGCCGAAGCGCTGACGCCACATATTGACGGATCGGGTGATGTGCAAAATCTCCTCGTCGGTAAAATCTTTGAATAATTTTGATGTGCGCAGTATTTTTGCGTTCATAGCGGTTTTCCGGTAATTTCGTTGTCGCGCATCCGCACTGCCGCATCGTGGCGCGGCGGGTTTCGCAGCTCGTTTCTGCCGTTGGCAGGCGGGGAGGCCGGCATGACTCCGGCGGCACTTAATAGTTTTATACTATCACCCCGGCAGCCAATAGTAGCAAGTCATGCCGGTCTTTTAACCAGTCTGCTTTGTTGGCAGAATCCTTACATGCAACCAGCATGCGCGGTTCTGCCGCCTCGCATACTGGTAAAAATCCTCGGCTCTTTGTTCCTACTATTAGCTGCCGAGGCGATAAAAATATACGAAAGAGAATGTTCTATTAAGAACATTCTCCCTCGAAATTATAGCATATAGTGAATCCTGACGGCTGAAATACCCGGGCCGTTTCCGCCATAACTTTGCGCTCTTTGCATAAGGGTTTTGCGCACTTGCGCGATACGTGCCCGCTGCTTTTGCGCGAAAGCGCGCTTCGCAAAAGCCGCAAAAGTGTGGCGAATAAACGAGTGGGCAAGACCAAAGAATTACCGGAAATCGGAGGAATGTACGAATGGAACACCGGCACATCAGAAATTTTATCGACGGCGAATGGAGAGAAAGCCTGTCGGGAGATAGGAAAGCGGTCATCAATCCCGCGACGGGAGAGGAGATCGCGACGCACACGAACAGCGCGGCGGAGGATGCCCGGAGCGCGATCGAATCCGCACGGAAAGCCTTCGACGGGAGCGGCGAATGGCGCCGCATGGACGCGCAGAAACGAGCGGATATTATCTTCAAAATCGCGGACAAGATCGAGGAACGCGCCGGCGAGCTCGCCCGCGCCGAGTGCCTCAATAACGGGAAGCCGCTTCGCGAGGCCGAGGCCGACGTTTCCGACGCCGCCCATTGCTTCCGCTATTACGCCGGGCTGATCACGAAGCCGCACGGCAGTGTCTACAACGTCAACGAGAGTTTCGGGAAAATGCGGTCGTTTACCGTGCGGGAGCCCATCGGCGTCTGCGGCCTGATTACGCCGTGGAATTACCCGCTTCTGATGGGCATCTGGAAGATCGCGCCCGCACTTGTCGCGGGAAACTGCATCGTCTATAAACCCAGTTCCAACACGCCGCTGTCGTCGGGCATACTGTTTGAAATCTTCGACGAAATCGGCTTGCCTCGCGGTACGGCGAATATGGTCATCGGCCCCGGAAGCAGCGTGGGGACGACGCTCGCGGAGAGCGGCGATGTGGACATGGTCACCTTTACGGGCAGCACGGAAGTCGGGCAGGATATCGCGCGGCGGGCGGCGGGCAGCCTTAAAAAAATCGGGCTCGAGCTGGGCGGCAAGTCGCCGAATATCATATTCGCCGACGCCGATCTGGAGGGCGCCGTCGAATGGGCGATGATCGGCATATTCTTCAATCAGGGCGAAGTCTGCTCGGCGGGAAGTCGCATCATTATCGAAAAATCGCTGGAAAAGCAGTTTATGAAACGCTTTGCGGAGCGGGCGGAAGCGATCACGCTCGGCAATCCGCTCGATAATCCGGACATGGGCCCGCTGATTTCCGAATCGCATATGAACACGGTCCTGAAGTATATCGAGATCGGTAAGGCCGAAGGCGCGCGGTGCGTGTGCGGCGGCTACCGTTACACGGAAGGGCCGTGCGCAAGCGGATTTTTCGTGCGGCCGACCATTTTTGACCAGTGCACGCCCGACATGCGGATCGTGCGGGAGGACATATTCGGCCCCGTCGCGACCGTGCAGACGTTTGAAACGGAAGACGAAGCGATACGGATCGCGAACGACAGCGAGTACGGACTGGCCGGCGCCGTTTTCACCACCGACGGCGCGCGGGCGCTCCGCGTCGTGGACGAACTCCGCGCGGGCATCACGTGGGTCAACTGCTACAACCCGTGCTTCACCGAGGCCCCGTGGGGCGGCTACAAAAAATCGGGCATCGGCCGCGACCTCGGCGTAGAAGGCTTCGAAGAATACCAGGAAGTAAAACAGGTCAACATCAATTTGACGCCCGGACCCATCGGCTGGTACTGAGGCGCGTGTCCTGAAAATCTGTTTTTGCGGGCGATAAGCGTGGTCAGCAACCCAAAACTCGTCTGTCACCCGCGGCCAGTGAGCGTAGCGAACATAAGCCGCAATCCCGCAGACCGAGGGACTGGAGCTTCCGTGTAAATGATTTGGGCGCATGGGGCTGTCTGAAAGAAGATAAAAGAACCGTATTGTTAAAAATTTAGCAATCCGGCCATCTCAAACATAATCAGCCAGCCCCACCGGGCTCTGCGGGGCTCCGGCCGCCTGTTTTACGCGGCTTTAGCCGCAGTGTAAAACAGGACAGCGAAGCGAACGAAGTGAGCGGAGGAGAGAGCGCAGCGAACGTTGCTTCGCGGCTGCTACCGCACCCCT
>JAISEX010000125.1 GCA_031263875.1 Eubacteriales Family XIII. Incertae Sedis bacterium
AAACCATAAAGCATTATCATCACCGGATAGTATGCTATAGGGAGAACTCTCGTTGTTTAAGACAAATTCTTGTATCATAGTGTCACATTCCTCATTTAATCATTATCCATTCGTAAACGCTATACGCCCAAGCCGCCTATGGGAGCGAGGCGTCAGCCGAGCAACGTTCGCTGCGCTCACTCCTCCGCTCGCGTTGCTCGCTTCGCTGTCCTGTTTTACACTGCGGCTGAAGCCGCGTAAAACAGGCGACGCGCAAGGGATAGGAGGGGTGCGCAGCAGCCACGGCGCGTCAGCGCCGGGGCCGGAGCGACGCGGAGCCCCGGATAGCCCGGTGGGGCTCCGCCCCATGCGCCCAAAGAAAAGTCTTCGTGCTCAAAACAAATCATTCAGCGTCACTTCTTCGTCGGCGATCCCGAGGAAGGCGTTGTGTTTCAGGCCGTAGGGCGTTATCATCGTCAGGTGCACGGCCTTTTTGGTGCCGGTTTCGGCGCGGAACGCCTGGACTTTCCCCGTCAGCTCGTCGAAGCGCTTCTTGTCGATCGCAAGGGCGCTCTCGGAAAATTCGATCTCGCAGATATTTATCACATCGTCCTTGCGGTCGATAATCAGGTTCACGTGCTCCGTGGACTTCGCGTCCTTATCGCGCCACGTGCTGATCGTCGTCGACACGCCCGCGATGCCGAGCGTCTTCTTCACCTGCCGGATATGGTGCCAGCAGATCTGCTCGTAGGCGAAACGCCGCCACGCGCGCGCCTTGGTATCCGAGAAATGATTGACCCAGAAATTTTCTTCCTTCTTACCGCGCCCGCCGGAAAACCGCAGCCAAAAAAGACTGATGGCGTCCGCGAGCAGATACCACGAGCCGTTCTTCGTCTTTTTGAAGTCCGTGTATTTTTCAATAAAACCGCACTGCGCGAGCTCCTCAAGCGTATTCGAAAACGTCCCGCCCGAGCCGCTTTTGATCTCCGCGATAATCTCGTCGCGCGTCATCGGCGTGTTTTTCTTCGACATCGCCTTCACGATTTGTTTGTGCATCTTTGGGTTGCGGAACAGAGAGCCGTAGAGCTCGTCAAATTCGCCCTTCAGCATACCGGTTTCGTTGAAAAACAGCGCGTCGATATTCTGCGGCAGCGTGAGGCTCTTTTCAAACAGGCTGTAATAATAAGGCGTGCCGCCGAGCGCCATATAGACGCCGAGCAAAAGCTGCCGGTTCAGGAACAGGCCGAGGCTTTCGCAGTATTGCTCGCATTCGCCGAGCGTAAACGGTTCGAGCATAATCATGCCCGTCAGCCGGTGGTGCAGGCCGCCCTTATTTTCAAGTAAATTTTTGATAAACCACGAAGTGGTCGAGCCGCAAACGATCAGCATCACATCGGGACGCGACGACGCCCAACTATTCCAAAAGTGCTCGAGCGCCGTCAGGAAACCCGAACGCGGCGTGTCGAGCCACGGAAGCTCGTCGATAAAAATCATCTTCTTGCCGATGGCGTGGCTTTTCTCGACGATCTCGCGCAGCAGCCCGAACGCCTCCATCCAGTTGCTCACCGGCTCCGGCTTGTGGATATTGCTCGGATAATAGTCGTGCGCCGCCTCATTGAACGCGGCTATCTGCTCCTTCAGGTTCGCGTTCGCGAGCCCCGTCAGATAAAAGGCAAAATCCCCGCCGAAGAATTCCCGCACGAGATAGGTCTTGCCGACGCGCCTGCGGCCGCAGACCGCGATAAATTCCGGCTTGTCCGACGCGCTGTAACCGCGCAGCGCCATCTTCTCCGGTATGCGTCCCACAACTTCCATGTAAACTCCTTGTAATACCCCTGTAACATACGTCATGTTGTATATTCAGCCAAAACAATATCTATATATGCGATTTTGGCTGAATTAACGAAACACTGATTCCACTCTATATGAGCCGGCGGCGTATGTCAATTACAGGGGTGTGACATTCGCGGGTATCTCTCCCGGCGCATGGGGCAAGCCCCACCGGGCTATTCGGGGCTTCGGCCCCGCTTGCGCGTGGCTGCTGCGCACCCCTCCTATCCCTTGCGCGTCGCCTTCGCTTCGCTCCGGCTCCCTTGTGCGAGAAAAGCACCCGTCCCGCCCTTCCTTCCTACGGCGAACTGCTTTCCCACACGCGCGCCAAAACACGCGAGAACCAAAACGAACGCAAGCCCCCATCTCCCTGCCGTCCCCCGTTCCCCTGTGCGGACAGCGAATCCGGCCCGCCCAGCCTACCACGGCGACCAGCTCTCTCCCCCAACCACCAAAACACGCGAGAACCAAAACGAACGCAAGCCCCCATCTCTCTGCCGTCTCCCTGTTCCCCTGTGCGGACAGCGAACCCGTCCCGCCCATCCTACTGCGGCGTCCCCGCTTCTCACAAACGCGACGATTAAAACGAGAACCAAACCGGGGACGGCAGAGGAAGGAGGTTTACGCTTGTTTTGCTTCTCGTTTCTTTTGACGTTCGCGCGATAAAGCAGTTCGCCGTGGTAGGATGGGCGTGATGTTTGATTTTCTCGCATAAGGGAGCGGCTGGGGTCTGCGGGTGACAGACGGAGTAAAGGCGGCACAGAATGGCGCATATGCCCCGCGCACGGTAGAGCGCCACGGGCTGAAGCCCTGCGCTCCTCGATGTGCGAGGTACAACGGAGCTGAAGCTCCTGTACCTCTGCCAAGGGATAGCAGTGGAACGTTCGCGGCGCTCACTCCTCCGCTCCCTGCGGTCGCTTCGCTGTCCTGTTTCACATTGCGGCTAAAGCCGCGTAAAACAGGCAAATCCCGCAGGCCGCCTCCGGCGGCCGAGGAATTGGAGCGGATAGCCCGGTGGGGCGCTCAAAAAAGAAACTGTTTTTTGTGAATGCCCGCGCGTGAAATTGTCCCGTAGGTTAGTAACGAAGTCATTTTGAGCGCCTCATGCGCCCCTATAATTCCCCCGCAATAAGAACAATTTCAGCGTGCCCTGCGCCCGCAATCGGTTGGTCTGGCAACGGATAACAAAAACGTACCGATAAAAAAGCATATGAAGCGGTAAAAATGTTGTCCTGCGGGTTGTTTGCGCGCTTTGTGGGCAATAAGATTTTATTACGCCGGCAATTAATAGTCGGAACAAAGCGGCGAAGATTTTCGTCAGTATGCGAGGCGGCAGAACCGCGCATACCGGTTGTATGTAAGGATTCTGCCAACAAAGCAGGCTGGCGAAAAAATCGGCGCGACTTCCTACTATTGGTTGCCGGCGTAATATTATCATGAAATGTGTATAGCTCGCGCCGCGCGGCGAAAGGAAGATAACGTGCAGCGGAGCGGCCACATTCTCCGCACGGGGAACGAAGCGAAAACGAGGCAAAATATGAAGCGATTAAAGCTCGAAAAAAAGAAGTGCATCGGCTGCAAGCTGTGCGCGGTGGTGTGTTCGGCGTATAAAGAGGGCGAGTACCGGCCGGCGGCGGCGCGGCTCGACATCCAGTCCCATTACGAGGGCGACGGCATGATATACGAGGATAAGTTTTGCATTAACTGCGGCATTTGCGCGAAGAATTGCCCGGTCGGGGCGATCACGCAGGGCGAATACGTGACGGTGGATCACGGCGTCTGCATCGGCTGCGGCACCTGCCTTGCGAAATGCCCGAAGAAAGCGCCGAAGATCCGCGGCAAGAAATCCTATATTTGCGACACCTGCGAGGGCGCGCCCAATTGCGTGCGGACCTGCCCGCAGAACGCGCTGACGTTTGCGTAAGGCTGATGGAAAATTTGGATGCAGCCGGCACAAAGGGTACGGCCGGCCGGCAGGGAGCGTGTGATTGTCCGGTATTATGGGCGAAAAGGAGAGGAAGATGCTTGGTTATACGGGAAACGTATTGAGAATAAATTTGACGGAAGGGAGCAGCCGGGTCGAGCCGCTCAGAATGGATTGGGCGGAAAAATACATCGGGTCGAAGGGGCTTTCGATACGCTATCTGTACGAGGAACTGGACGCCGGCGTGGATCCGCTTTCGCCCGAAAATAAACTGCTGCTGACGACGGGGCCTTTTACGGGAACGCCGATCCCCTGTTCGGGCAAGCTGGCGGTCACCGCGAAATCGCCCGCGACGGGCACGGTGAACGACGCGTCGATCGGCGGGCATATCGGCTCGGAGATAAAATTCGCGGGTTATGATATGGTGATTATCGAGGGCAAAGCGCCGGAGCCGAGTTACATTCTTATCGAGGACGAGAAGGTTTCCGTGGAGAATGGCGACATCGTGTGGGGCCGCGGCGCGTATGAAACGGAGGACATACTCAAGGAAAAGCACGGGCGGCATCACAATGTGCTGGCCATCGGCCCGGCCGGTGAAAACCTCTCAAGCATGGCGTGCATCAATACGGATTACTACCGGCAGGCGGGGCGCGGCGGGCTCGGCGCGGTGATGGGCAGCAAGAACGTCAAGGCCGTCGTCGTGCGCGGGACGGGAGCGGTCAAAGTTCCGGACATCGCGAAGACCACGGATCGTATAATCGAGATACTGACGAGCGACGTTCTCGTTGAAGATAATACCTTCGTCTTTGAAACCGGCACGACTGCCTTCCTCGAGGCGTGTAACGACGGCGGTATCCTGCCGATGCGCAATTTCAGCGATACGACGGACGAGAATTGGGTGAAGTATAACGGCGACGTGCTGATGGGCTACCGTGAGGGCAAGCGCGGCTGCGGCTGCTGCGGTCTCGGCTGCGGGAACTTCCTGAAATTCAAGGGCGGCAAGGTCGAAGGGCCGGAGTACGAAACCATCTCGGTGGCGGGGCCGAACGCCGGCGTGACCGACCCGGAATCCATTCTGAAATACAACGAAGTCGCGGACGATATGGGCCTCGACACGATAAGCGCGGGCGACACTATCGTCTGGGCGATGGAGATGACGGAAAAGGGAATTTACGACTTCGGCATCCGGTTTGGCGAGGGCGAGAAGATGTGCGACCTTCTGCGCATGATGGCGTACCGCGAGGGTTTTGGCGCCGATCTTGCGGACGGCGTGAAGCGGGCCGCTGCGAAATACGGCGGCGCGGACTACACGCTGGAGGTCAAAGGGCTTGAATATCCGCAGTACGAGCCGCGCGGCTCGTGGGGCATGTCGCTGTCCTACGCCGTGTCCGACCGCGGCGCCTGCCATATGCGCGCCTACGCGCCGAACGTCGAGGTCTTCGAAGCCGCCGCGCCGCCCTACACGGCCGAGGGCAAGGGGCAGATGGTCTACGAGCTCGGCGAATTCAACGCCGTCAAGTTTTCCGCTTGCATCTGCGATTTCTGGGCGACCATCAGTTACGAAATTCTGGCGGAACTCCTGACCCTGGTGACGGGCAAGCAGTGGACGGAGCAGGATATGTCCGACGTCGGTCGCCGCGTCATCAATATCGCGCGCGCGTTCAACCAGCGCGAGGGCTTCACCCGCAAGGAGGACACCATCCCGAAACGCCTCGTGAAGGAAGCGCTCGCGAGCGGGCCAGCCAAAGGGCAGAAGATCCCGCAGGCCGCGTTCGACGACATGCTCGACCAATATTACGGCGTGATGGGCTGGGATAAAAACGGCGTGATGCCGGGTGACCTCGTCGCGTCGCTGCTGTGAAAGGAGGACGGCGGTCAGCCGCGTGAGGTGTGAAATAATTGCGCGGCGCAAGGACAGCTTTCTTCATGCGCAGACCCTAAATGTAAAATTATAACAATTGACGCAACGTGTTTGTGAGTCGGAGCGGCAGGAGG
>JAISEX010000164.1 GCA_031263875.1 Eubacteriales Family XIII. Incertae Sedis bacterium
AAACTGAAAAGGAGGCTGGCGCTCTTTGTCGCCGTCATCATGACGCTGACGCTGTGGACGGCTGTGCCGCTGCAGGCAAGCGCGGCGGTAGACGGGGATTTTCGCTACACCGTTTCTGCAACGACCGGCAACGCAACCATCAGGGCCTATACGGGGAATGATGCAGAGATCACTATCCCGGCCTCTATAGACGGGCATCCGGTAACGAGCATAGGCGAGAGCGCATTAAAAGGATGCAGTTTTTTGACCGAAGTTACGATAGAGTCCGGAATTACGAGTATTGGTCGTATGGCGTTTTCTTTTTGCACCGAATTGACCACAGTCATAATGCCGGCAAGCGTAACGAGTGTCGGTGATTGGGCGTTCGCGACTTCCCCGTCGGTGAGCATTAATTCGTTAGAACCCAGGACGTTGCCGGACACCGTGATAAACGTTGGCTCCGGCGTGTTTGTAATTGATAGTGTGAAAAGGATGGAAACAGAGGGAAACTTCCGCTATATTATTATAATGGATCCGGCTACCGAAACCGAAAGCGTAAACATCGTAGCCTATACGGGAAACACCGATAATCCTGTTATCCCAACCTCCTTTAAGGGTGATCCGATAACGGGTTTTGAACATAATGTGTTTGCGGGTTGCACATTCCTGACCGAAATTACGATACCGGATACCATAACAAACTTGGGCAACGATATGTTTTCAGGTTGTACATCATTAAAGAAGGTCACGGCGAACGGTGCAACGTCTGCCGGCAGCAATGTATTTGTCGATTGCACAAGCCTTGAAACAGTTTCGTTAAATAATATAGAGAATATCGCTTACGGTATGTTCAACGGCTGCACATCACTGAAAACGATAGGGATAGAAAGTGCAACGAATATAGCAGACTACGCGCTCCAAAACACCGGACTGACTTCCATCGAGATACCGGCGAGCGTCGAAACTATCGGTCAGGAGGTATTCCAGAATTGCACCGATCTGACCAAAGTCACAATAAACGGAGAGTCGTCCGTCGGTCATTATGCGTTTGATGGCTGCACGTCGCTGGAAACAGTCGAAATGAATGCGGTGACGGGTCTTGGCAATAATGTGTTCAACGGTTGTATCGTGTTGAAATCCGTGAGTATGGACAAAGTGACGAGCATTTCCAGTGGCGGTTTTGGCGGCTGTGTGAATCTCGAAACAGTTTCGATAAGCAGTCTTGAGGCCATTCCTTACGGTATGTTTGATGGTTGTACATCGCTGAAATCCGTGAGCATGGACAGCGCCGTGAGCATCGGCCGGTACGCATTCCGAAATACCGGGCTGACTTCCATCACCATTCCTGAGAGCGTCACGAGCATCGGCCAAGAGGCGTTTGTCGGAAACACGAATTTGGAAACCGTTACGATAGAAGGCGCGGCGACAATTGGCAATAGCGCATTTAACGGCCTTACGTCACTGAAAACGATCAGCATGGACAAGGTGACGAGCATTGGGAATAATGCGTTTGAAAATACCGGGCTGATCTCAGTCTTGCTGCCGGAAAGCGTGACGACTATCAGCACTACCGCATTTGGCAGCTGTACGGCATTGAAAACGGTCACGCTGCCGAGTACGCTTGAAAAAATGGCTTGGAACATGTTTGTGAACTGTACCTCGCTGACCGATGTTACGGTTCTGGGGCACACTACTGTTCTTAATAGCGGCAGCAACGATCCATTTGATGGCGCCACCTCGTTGGCGAAGATATGGGTCTACAACGATTTGACGGGAAATCTAAGAAACTTGGCCAACAGCAAGAGCAAGACTGTCGTGATGGTCGAAGCAATAACCCTGGACAAAACGGACAGTGGACTTCCCTTAAAAAAAGGCGCGACGGAAACCGGCACCCTGGCCATAACGACCACTCCCGCGAACGTATCAACTGGTACACTTGAAACTTTGCCCACCGTGGAATGGACATCGTCGAATCCGAACGTCGCGAGCATAAGTGGTTCGGGTAATACGGTGACCATTACGGCGCAAGGCTATGGTACAGCGGAAATCACCGCCAAGACCACGCCGCATTCCGGCATAGAGATGCAAGCCAGCGCGACAGTTACCGTTGACCCGCCGGACGGGACGACTACCTACGCCTTAACAGTAGGCGAAAGCGTTGTCGGCTCGTATCCCGGAGGCGCGGAAGTAAACATCACCGCGACCGCGGCAGAGACAGGGCAGGAATTCGATAAATGGACGAGAGATGACGATAGAAACAGTTTCGACGATGCAAACGCCGCCACGACCATCTTCACCATGCCCGCGAAAATCACAACCGTTACCGCGAACTACCGCTTCGTAATGCCTGCGCCCGTCATCGATTTCGTGGAAGAAGAACTGACGGGACTGGTAAACGACGGAACCTACACGTTTAACAGCGCGGACGGCTCCGCTTCGGACACCGGAACCGCTGACATCGATTCTGATTGGATCGGTAAAACGATTCCCATCGTAAAGAAAGCGGTCAGCAATGTTGCGGAGAGCAAAACGCTGAACTTCGCCATACCCGCGCGTCCCGCCCAGCCCACCGGCATCACGTGGACCGATGAAACCATCGACGAACACGAAGATGGCACCATTAGCGGCGTCACTGGTCTGATGGAATGGAGCGACGACGCAGGCGATACCTGGACGGACGGCAACGGCGGAATTATCGATGAACTCGCACCGGGCGATTATCTTGTGCGCGTTAAAGCTGTTGAGGGGACCTCATTCGCGAGCGCGCCCATTACCGTCACCATCGGGGACGGCGAACCGCAGACTCGTATTCTTGAGGTAGAGGATATTACTTTTGCCGCGGTAACGACTGGCTACAGTCAGCCCGACGCCAAAGCTGTTACGATAGCGAACACTGGCAACAGTACAGCAAATATCTCAGGCGTTACCGTATCAGATACAGCGGCATTTGAAATCGCTGGCTCCGGAGCGACGGTCGATCCCGAAGATGAGATCGACACGTGGACGATCCAGCCCAAAGCCGGACTGAGCGCGAATACGTATAACGCGACCATCACCGTCGTCTACGACAATGACGCGGAGACCACCGCAAGCGTCAGCTTTACGGTCAACGCGTCCACAACCACAACTCCGCCGCCCTCATCCACGACCTATGCGGTAACGGTGACGAACGGCACAGGCGGCGGCACATATGAGGCAGGAGCGACCGTAACAATCATCGCGAACGCGGCACCGGACGGTAAAGTGTTCGACACATGGATCGGCAGCGGCGTTATCTTCGCAAGCGCAAACAGCGCGACAACGAACTTTATCATGCCCGCAAATGCGGTTGCGGTAACGGCGACGTACAAGGAGGATCCGAACACCGGTGGCGGTGGTGACGATCCTGAACCGCCGGTCAATCCGCCGGTTGATCCTCCGCAGGCGGAAAACGGTTGGGTCAAAAATGACGACGGCAAATGGGAATACCTCACCGGCGGCGAAGCGAAAACCGGATGGCTGTACGACACGAATTACAAAGCCTGGTACTACCTCGCGTCAGATGGCGTCATGCAAACCGGCTGGGATTATGTCGGAGGAAAGTGGTACTATCTCGCGTCCAACGGCAAAATGCAGACCGGCTGGCTGAAAGATGGCGGCAGTTGGTATTATCTCGCCGGAAACGGCGCTATGGTTGCTGGCAAGTGGTTTAAAGATACCAGCGGAAGTTGGTACTACCTCTCCGGCAACGGCAAAATGCTGACCGGAAAACAGACGATCGGCGGCAAAGTTTATTCATTCAAATCAAACGGGGTTTGGATAAGCTAAGCGGAACAAAGCATATGACACATTA
Organism: Eubacteriales Family XIII. Incertae Sedis bacterium; assembly: GCA_031263875.1. Taxonomy (GTDB): domain Bacteria; phylum Bacillota; class Clostridia; order Peptostreptococcales; family Anaerovoracaceae; genus JAITEX01. The sequence continues at coordinate 3,812 of JAISEX010000164.1, forward strand.
ATAGTAAAAGGGTCGCGCAGCAATGCGCGGCCCTTCTCTCAGTGTGCGGGCGGCGTAAAGCCGCCCCTCTGTTTTTCAGTTGCGGAAACGGCTGGGCATTTTGTGCCGTAGTTGCCGTTCTCCTGCCTTATTCCTCCAAACCAGCCGCGAAAGTTTCCTTCCCGCCGACAACGGTTTTCAGGATTTTGATATCCGCGATTTCATTCAAGGGCGTCTTGAAAATGTCCCTGCCGAGAACGACGAAATCGGCGAATTTGCCGGGTGTTATCGTCCCCTTTAGCTTTTCCTCGGAAGAACAGTAGGCCGCGTTTCTCGTATGCATCGAAACCGCCTCGAAGACCGTGACGGCTTCCTCCGGAACGAGCCCGCCGTCCGGGAACCCGTTCAGCGTCTGTCGCGTGACGGAAATTTGGATCGCGGCGAGCGGCGGTTTGCCGCCAAACGGGTAATCCGAGCCGCCCGCGATGAGGATTCCGTTCTTCATATACAGATTGTGCGGCATAAAATATCTTACGCGTTCTGGCCCAAGCCGGTCTTCCGCGAATTCCGCGTCATCGTCGATAAAGCCGGGCTGGACGTCGAGAATGACGGGCAGCCGTTTCAGCCTCTCAATATGCGCCTCTTGGATAACCATTGCGTGGATAATGCGGAGCCGCCGTTTGCCGGCCGCCCGCAGCCGTTCCGCCGGATCTTCCTCGTCCGACAGCGGATAGACGGCCTCGGCCGCGTTCAACACGCGCTCCATCGCGGCGTCGCCGATCGCGTGGATCGAAACCTCCAGGCCCGCGTTATACGCGCCTCGGATTTGCGCCCGAAGCTCTTCCTCCGTGAAATTAAGCACGCCCGTTTCGTCCGGCGCGTCGCTGTACGGTTCCAGCAGAGCCGCCGTCCGGCCTCCGAGAGCGCCGTCGAGAAAAATTTTCAGGCCGCCGGTCTTCACCATATCCGTCCCGAAGCCGGTCTGCGGACAGTGCGCCCACGGCAATTGCAAAGTGGGATGAATAACGACTCTCACCGGCAATTCGCCGCGTTCTTCCAGTTCAAAATACTGGTCGATATATTCCGTCTGCGTTTCCTCCGGCGCGTCGGAAACCGTGTGCATCGTTGTCAGGCCCATCGCCGAATAGCCGCCGATCCCGTTCCGGATCAATGCCTTCCGCTTGCCGTCATCTTCGTAAATGCCGTCGATCCGTTCGTCGACGTAAGCCGCGTAGGAATTTTCGAGAAATATCCCGTTCGGCGCGCCGTCATCCGAGTATTCGAGAAACGCGTTATACGCCGTGTCCCTGCCGGGAATGCCAGCCCGCTCGACGGCATTGCTGTTCATCAGCTTTATATGCCCGCAGGCGCTGTTGATAACGACCGGCCGTTCCGTGTCGATTTTATCGAGATCGTGCCGGTCCGGATACCGGCCGTCCGCGAGCGAGCCGACGGCAAGGCTGACACCGATCAGCCATTCCGCGCCGCCGTCATTCGCCTCCCGCATCCGTTCGATCACGCCGGAAATCGTTCGTTCCCGGCTGAGATCCACATAGCTCCGGTGCAAAAGATCCAAACTGATGTGGATATGCGTGTCATTGAAGCCGGGCAGAACCGTTTGCCCATTCAGGTCTTCCGTTTTCGCGGCGGGATACGCGAGCGCCGCTTCGTCCGTTCCGGCATAGATGATCCTCCCGTCACGAACGACGACCGCGCTCACGGTTTCGCCCTCAGCTTCCATCGTGTAAATCACGCCATTATAAAATATTTTATCAGCCGATAATATCTTCATCATTTAAAGAACTTCCGCGTCTTTCAGCAGCTCGGGGTGCTTCTCCCAATTGTTCGGGCTCTTTTCCCATTCGTCGGTAAAGTAGATATCTATATTACCATGTTCGCCCTTCTTCGACGTTATCGCGTTCACGACAAAGAACACCACCGCGGCCACCGGAAGCGCAATTACCAGCGGAGCGTCGGCGATAATGTCACCCAAATGCGCGAGCCAGAAATCGTAAAACCACGGCAGGGCGATGGTTACATAGGTGATCGCGCCAACGATCATGGACGTATGCACCGCGGTTTTCGTGGCTTTTTTCATAAAGATCGTGGCCATGACCGGCACGAACAGCCCGCCAACGGAAGCGGCGTAGCCGAGCGTGATGATGGAGATAATATCCGTCGCCCACAGCGTAACGGCTGTCGTCGCGATCCCCAGGATAATCATGCAGACGCGGAATTCCTTCAAGCCGGCCTTTTCGGACGTGAGCTTCGTCTTTCTGATGGGATGGACGACGTCTTCAACAAGGCAGGTCGTCGCGCAGAGCAGACAGGTCGAAGACGTGCTCATCGTCGCGGACAAAATCGCGGCAAGGAGCAAGCCGATCAAACCCGTCGGCAGAAAGTCCTCTATCATGGTGGGCAGGACCAAATTCCCGTCGGCCATAAATTCGTCGCCGTACATCAGGAATGCCGCCATGCCCATAAGAACGACCATAATGGACACCGGAATGTACAGGAACGGAACCATGATATACGATTTGAACGCCGTGTTCTGATTCTTCATCGACGCTTGGTACTGATAATCCGCTTGCAGCGTCAGCGGCATAAAGAAGCAGGGGATCAGTATAGCGCCGATAACGTACGGCCAGCCCCAATCGCCTGCGAGGTTCGTCATGAAATCCGGGACCCGGCTCCACACGCCGCTGATCCCGCCGACATCGCCGGCATGACCGAAAATGACCGTCGGCAGAATGATAAACAGCCCGACGATAATCAAACTCATCTGAATGACATCGGTAATAACGATAGCGCGCAGCCCGCCCGCAACACAGTAGAAAATAACGACGGCCGTCGAAACGAGCAGCGCCAGCATGTAATTCCAGCCGAGCAGGACGTGAATAATCGTTCCCGTCGCGATGATCTGCGCCGCCGTGAAGCCCGTGTAAGCGAGCGCGTTCATAAGCCCCGCGAAGATTCGCGCGAAATTGCCCCAGCGGTACCCGAAGACAGCGCCGATCGATGCCATTCTGCCCCGGTGAACGATCCGCCAAATCTGCTTGACGAACGGCAGATAGGTCAGGTAGGAAAGCCCCTCGCTGACCGCGTACCACGAACCGACAATACCGAACTGGTAACCCCAACTGGTCCCGCCGACCGAAGACGAACCGCCCGCGCTGTTCGCCGCCTTCCCGACCCCGCCGAGAAAAACGCCGAGATCCCTTCCGGCGACCGCGGCGTCCTCGCCACTTTTCACATACTTCTTCGCGACATACAGCCCGACGAGAACAAGCATAACAAAGTAGATCAAGATAACGATAACGTCAATAATGCCCATAGTTAACCTCCTCAACAAATAAAGATAGAATATTGTCAATTATTTAAGCAAAATCCATGCCAAGCGGCACACGCTTGAAAAACCGCCTGTTTTGAGATGAGGTGTGAGCAAAAAGAGCAAGGTGTGTAAAAAATTTTTTACAAAACGCAAAAAATTTTGCATAAAACCGAATTTGATTCGGGCGCATGGGACTGTTTCTGCGGTTAGTTATAAAAGGTGTTGTTGCAAACCGCCGGCGTGGGATATTTTCATATTTTTCCTCGCTTCTCGAAACAGTCCCACCGGGCTATCCGCTGCAAGTCCTCGGCCGCTTGTTTTACGCAATTGCGTCGCAGAGCAAAACGGGGTAGCGATGCAACCGTAGCGAGTAAACGTTCCAGCGGGCGGTCTGCGGGATTTTCGCTGCTATCCCTTGCGCGGGAAACGCGAGAAAAGTCCCCAGCGCGCCCGTCCTCACCACGGCGTATCAGCTCATTGCACGCACAACAAGCCGCGCGAGAACCAAAACCAGCCAGAAGCATCCTCATTATGCCGTCCGCCTTGTTCCGCTCCGGCTTGCGTTACTCCCCCGTCTACGATCCTAAAGCCCCAAACGCCCCATCTTATATTTAAGCGACTGACGCGAAATTCCGAGCGCCGCAGCCGTCCGCGCCGCATTCCCCCGGTTCCGCTCCAAACACGCGGCGATCAGCTTCCGTTCGGTGGCATCCATATGTTCCTTCAGATTGAAACCGCCGGAATTCACGGAATCCGCGTATTCACCGCCCGATTTCGCGGTGTTTTTCGTCATGCGCTTCGGCAGATAGCGCCGGTATATCTTGTCGTCCTGCGCCAGATTGAAAATCCCCTCAATAACATTCCGCAGCTCCCGCACGTTGCCATGCCATTGATACGCATAGAAAATTTCCAGGATATCCGCCGGCACATACTCGATCTTCTTCCCCAATTTGTGGTTGTAATAATCGATAAAGTGATTCGCCAGCAGCTCGATATCGTTCCCCCGGTCCCGCAGGCGCGGCAACTCAAATTCGACCGCGGAAATGCGGTAATACAGGTCGGCGCGGAACCGGCCTTCCTCGATCAACGTCTCGATATTGCTGTTTGTCGCGGCGATAAAGCGTATGTTCAAATTGATTTCCTCGGTATCGCCGACCTTCCTGAATTTCCGGTCCTCGATGACCTGCAGCAGCTTTACCTGCAATTCCAACGACAACGCGTCGATTTCATCGAGGAACACCGTACCGGACTGCGCATTTTCGAGAATCCCCTTTTTGTTTTCGGCGCCCGTAAACCCGCCCTTTACCGTACCGAACAGAATACTTTCCATCAGGTTTTCGGGAATCGCGCCGCAGTTTTGCGACACGAACTTGCTTCCCGCGCGGCCGCTGAGGTTGTGTATCGATTGCGCAACGACTTCCTTGCCCGTTCCCGTATCGCCCGTGATCAGGATCGTCGAGTCGAGCTTCGCGACGTTGGAAATCAGCGTACAAAGCTCCTGAATGCTCTCATCGTTTGAAATCATATCATCCAGCGTGTACCGGGTGTTATTACTGCGGTATTCGGGCTTGTCCCAATGATACCGGATGTCCTCGATGTCCTCCAGCCGGTACTTGAACTCCGAAAACTCGATCGCGCCGATAATGCGGTTCCCGTCCATGATCGGATAGCTGGAATAGACCTGATAGATGTTGTCGCCGAACGGGGAAATCAGCTCCTGGTATTCGTCGACCGTGGACACGCCGTAGCGCAGCGCCCGCACCAGCCCGCTGTTTTCCTCATTCAAATTATCGTACAGATCCGTGACCTTCATTCCCACGACCTGCTCGAGAGGCAGATAGATCGAGCGGATATTCGTCACATACACATAGGTGATCACCCCGTGCTCATCGACAATCAATACGTCTTTGTAATCTTTGTTCATATAGCTCCACACAGAGAGAAACGGGAAATCCCGCGGCTTTGATAGAGCTATTTTATCATATTGCAGGATAAAATGGGGCGGAGGACGGCATGGTGAGGATGCCTCGCGTTGAATCCCGTTCTCGCGTCGTTTTGTTGGCTCACGCAATGAACGAAGGCGCCGTATAAGAGCGAATGTGGCATGTACTTTGCCCGCACAAGGGAGCCGGAGCGAGGTAACGTTCACTCCCTGTGGTCGCTCTCTCCTCCGCTCGCGGCGCTCGCTTCGCTGTCCTGTTTTACACTGCGGCTAAAGCCGCGTAAAACAGGCACGAGCGGAGGCGACGCGCACGGGATAAGAGGGGTGCGTAGCAGCCACGGCGAAGCCGGGGCCGGAGCGAAGCGTAGCCCCGGATAGCCCGGTGGGGCGCTTCGCGCCCCATGCGCCCGCTTGAACCGTCCTCGTGCTCTACTCCGCAGTATCCGCCGCGTAAGTTTCCTTCCCGCCAACGACCGTTTTCAGGATTTTGATATCCGCGATCTCATTCAAAGGCGTCTTGAAAATGTCCCTATCCAAGACGACGAAATCGGCGAACTTTTCGGGCGTTATCGTCCCTTTCAGCTTTTCCTCAGAAGAACAATACGCCGCGTTCCTCGTGTGCATCGAAACCGCCTCGAAAACCGTGACGGCTTCCTCCGGGATCAGACCGCCGTCCGGGAATCCGCTCAGCGTCTTGCGGGTGACGGAAATTTGGATCGCGGCGAGCGGCGGTTTGCCGCCAAACGGATAATCCGAGCCGCCCGCAATTAAGATGCCGTTCTTCATATAGAGATTGTGCGGCATAAAATATCTTACGCGTTCCGGTCCGAGCCGGTCTTCCGCGAATTCCGCGTCATCGTCGATAAAGCCGGGCTGGACGTCGAGAATAATGGGCAGCCGTTTCAGCCGGCCGATATGTTCCTTTTGAATCAGCATCGCGTGGACGATACGGAGCCGCCGTTTGCCGGCCGCCAAAAGCCGCTTTACCGGGTCTTCCTCGTCCGACAGCGGATAGACGGCTTCGGCCGCGTTCAGCACGCGCTCCATCGCGGCGTCGCCGATCGCGTGGATCGAAACCTCGAGACCCGCGTCATACGCGCCCTGGATTTGCGCCCGCAGTTCTTCCTCCGTGAAATGAAGCACGCCCGTTTCGTCCGGCGCGTCGCTGTACGGCTTGAGCAAAGCCGCCGACCTGCCGCCCATCGCGCCGTCCATAAAGATTTTCAGACTGCCGATCTTCACCATGTCCGTGCCGAATCCCGTCTGCGGGCAGTGCGCCCACGGCAGACGCAAGGTAGGATTCAAAATGATCCTGACCGGCAATTCACCGCGTTCCTCCAGCTCAAAATACTGGTCGATATACTCCGATTGCACCTCGTCCGGCATGCCGGCGACCGTGTGCATCGTCGTCAGGCCCATCGCCGGATAATCGCCGATCCCGTTTCGGATCACCGCTTTCCGCTCGTCCGCGTTTTCCCACGTGCCGCCCGTATTACCGGCGACGTAAACCGAGTAGGCGTTTTCGAGAAAGACCCCGTTCGGGCTCCCGTCCTCGAAGTATTCGACGGTTTCGTTGCCCAACGCGTCCTGCGCGGGAATGTCGGCATTTTCGATCGCCTTGCTGTTCGCGATCCTGATATGCCCGCAGGCGCTGTTAATCAGAATCGGCCGCTCCGCATCGATTTTATCGAGATCGCGGCGGTTTGGCGACCGGCCGTCCTCGAGGCAGCCCACCGTAAAACCGACGCCGATCAGCCAGCCCTCGCCGCCGCCTTTCGCCTCCCGCATTTTTTCGATAATGCCGGCAATCGTTCGTTCCTCGCTGAGATCCACGTAACTTTTGTGTAAAAGATCGTAACTGATGTGGATGTGCGTGTCGTTGAAGCCGGGGAGCATGGTCTTCCCGCGCAGATCCTCCGTTTCCGCCGCGGGATACGCGAGCGCCGCTTCGTCCGTTCCCGCGTAGACGATCTTCCCGTCACGAACGACGACCGCGCTGACGGTTTCGCCCTCCGCTTCCATCGGGTAAATCACCCCATTGTAAAATATTTTATCGGCTGTTATCATCTTTGCCACCTTACCTTTTGCTGAACATGGAGCAAACTTCCTCGGATAACTTCTTGCGGAGCGTGCCCGGCTGCGAACCCGGCTTTCGCCAAAATACCGCCCGTGAAACACCCCGTTGACTGCATTATGGCATAAAGTGAATAAAGTTACAAGGTCTTAACGGCGGAATATCGCATAATATTTTTGCTCCGGCCTAAAATCCGCATGATCCGCTTGTCATTGCGGGCAATGAACCACAATTCCCCGGATCGGGGTAACGGCGTCACCGGCTGTCATTAGAGTTGTAACGAAATTAACGAGATAAGAGGTTTTCATAGTTTACTATACCGCAAATCAAGTTGAACCTAAGGACTAAAC
>JAISEX010000210.1 GCA_031263875.1 Eubacteriales Family XIII. Incertae Sedis bacterium
AACGCCGGAACCGGTACACGCTCTGCCGCTGCGGTAAATCGCGCAACCTGCCGTTCTGCGATGCGTCACATTTCGAATCGGAGGAAATGCAGGGGCTGGACGAATAGCCCTGCTGTTAATGATTGCATTGAGCTTGGGCGCATGGGGCACTCAAAACGGTTTTGTTACTGACCCGCGGGACAATTCTACGCATGGATATTCACCAAAAACCGGCATCTATTTTTGAGTGCCCCACTGCTACCGCACCCCTCCTATCCCGTGGCAGAGGTACAGGAGCTTCGCCTGTTTTACGCGGCTTCAGCCGCAGTGTAAAACGGGACAGCGAAGCGAGGCAACACGAGCGGAGGAGTGAGCGAAGCGAACGTTAGCTCCGTCGTACCTCGCACAACGAGGAGCGCAGGGCTTTAGCCCGCTGCTCTACCGTGCGCGAACAAAGCGAGAAAACTACACTTCGCGTCCCTCCTACTACGGCGTCCCCGTTTCTCACATAACCCCCAAAACGCACGGGCGAAAACACAGCGCAAACCCCCACTCCCTGCCGTCACCCGCCATTCCGGATTCACGTTTCGAGAAAAACAAAAGTTGCATATTGCGTTTCGCAAATCTTATCCACTATTGATTATCGAAACGATCTTGTATGATATACTAAAATCATAATGTTCCCAAAGACGAAATCGCGCCCATCGAAAGGGTGGTGAGCCCGATAGAGTGAGGAGGTTCAGGCGGTGAATAATCAAACGGCTGAAATGAATAGCGATACATTGCTCTTTGCGGTGTTCTGCATTGAGGGCATCGCGGAATATCTCAATAGGGATGAAACGGAAGTCTATAAATTATTGACAGGAAAAGGCGATATTCTCGACACCTACATCTTGCGGCATTACGATGCGCTTCATACGCAAGGCAAGGAATATATCGTTGAGGAATTGGCGGCTTTGATGAAAAAAGAGGGCTTGATTCAATGATCTTATATCACGGATCATATATCGCGGTGGAAAAACCGGACATCGGGCGTTCCCGTAAAAAACTTGATTTTGGCCGGGGATTTTACCTCACGCCGCATCGGGAGCAAGCGGCTATATGGACGGCTCGTTTTCAGCGCCGGTATGGGCAAAGGGTGCTCTCATTATATGAAATTGACGAGGCGAAAGCGCGGGAAAATTTGCGCGTACTCGAATTCCCGTCATACAGCGAGGAATGGCTTGAATTTGTGACGCTGTGCCGAATGGGTGCGGGAAAAAACGACCGCTACGATTTGATAATAGGAAGCGTCGCCAACGACAAGGTATTCGACGCGTTGGAAGCGTATTTTAACGGCTATTTCGATGCATATACCGCAATCGAAAAACTGCGCTTCGAACGGCCCAATTTGCAATATTGCGTCGCGAACCAGCAGACGCTCGATACCTATCTTCATTTCATAAAGAGCGAGGTGATACCATGATTGCCAACAAATTATTGCTTCACCACAAGTATGTCCGCGTGATTCAACTGTTTGCGGCGCAAGCGGGCATTCCGTTGCGCGAGGCCCTGGACCGTTTCTATTTGTCGGAAATACATGATGAAATGGAGCAGGGCGTTTCCGATATGCACTGCCGAAGCGACGGTTATCTGGCGGAAGAACTGCAACTTGAAATGAGTCAATCGAAAAGCGGGTAATCCAATCCGCGAATAGAGTTGTAACGAAATTAACCGAATTCCATATTGTGCAAATTAATTAACCGTACATGAGATTGGATGTAAGCCACAATCGTTTATGCTTGATATATTTAATTTCAATTTCATTACAACTCGCATATCCCCAAAAACCCCCTTGACAAAAACCACCTTTGGATATATGATTAGTTAGCCATAGCTAACTTTAATCCCGCCAAAACGGGATACATTTGGGCCGGTGAGTTAGCCTCGACTAACGATCCGGCTTAATTGTTTGCGGAGGAATGAAAAATGAATAACGCACAAGCCCGGCTTCGCGCGGGAGACCTGATCACCACCGGAATATTTACGCTGCTGTTCTTTGTAGTCGTGTTCGTGTTTGCCATGCTGTTCACCACGATCCCGCTGATGCAGCCGTTCATCGTCTGCGCGGACGCGGTTTTTGGCGGCGCGATCTTCCTCTACCTCGCGACAAAAGTGCGGAAGTTCGGCGCGGTCAGCATTATGAGTTTCATTATCGGGCTGGTTATGTGCCTTGCGGGGCATTTCTGGCCCTGCCTGATTTTCGGGGCAGTGTTCGGGCTGCTTGCGGATTTCCTCTGCTCGCGCGGCGGGTATAAAAAGTTCGCGTGGAATACGGCGGGCTACGCCGCGATGATGCTCGGCATCGCGCTGGACGGCTATTCGCCGATGCTGTTCTTCGAGGAAACGTTCCGGCAAAGCAGGCTCGATATGGGCATGAGCGGAGAAATTATACAACAAATCCTCGATATTATTCGCGGGCCGATGATTATCGCGGCATTCGCGGGGGCGGTCATCTGTTCCGTGATCGGCGCGCTGATCGGCAAGGCGCTTTTGAAAAAACATTTTGAAAAAGCGGGTCTGCTCTGATGGTGCGGTTCGACCCCCGCGCGAAGCTCCTTGCGCTCGTGCTGATCAACGTCGTGGTATTCGCGTCGCCCGATTTGCAGACGGAATGGCTCTGCATGGGCGCGATCGGCGTTCTGCTCCTGCTGATGGGCTGCCGGCGGCAGCTTATGTTCGGGTTGCTCGTTTACGCGGGAATGATGGGCGCGTTGTATCTCTGCGCGCTGGCCGATAATTTCCTGACGGCCTTCGTCAGCATGACCATTATCTGCTTCCGGAAAATTATGCCGACGGTCTTATTCGCCTCCGGGCTGATGGCGACGACCAAAGTGGGCGATCTGGTTTCCGCCATGCAAAAGCTGCGCATTCCGAAAGTGATCGTCATTCCGTTTACGGTAACGCTGAGATTTTTCCCGACGGCGAGGGAGGAATTCGCCGCCATTCGGGACGCCGCGAGGCTGCGCGGATTGCGGCTCGGCATCGAGCGGACGCTCATTCCCATGATGCTGCGCTGCGCGAATATCGCCGAGGAACTGTCCGCCGCGTCGGTAACGCGCGGGATCGAGAGCGCGGAAAAGAGGACGTCGATGCGTGAACTGCGGCTCGGCCCCTCCGACTTCGGGCTGGCCGCCGTCTTTCTCGCGCTGAGCGTGTTATCCGTGAGGGGAGGTGTGCCGGTTCTGTATGATTGAAATCGAAAACGTCAGCTTCCATTACGGCGAAACCCGTGAACAATGTTTGCGCGAGGTTTCCCTGCGCGTAAAACAAGGCGAATGCGTTTTGCTGTGCGGTGAAAGCGGCTGCGGCAAGACTTCCGTTACGCGGCTGGTCAACGGGCTGATCCCGCATTTTTACGAGGGGGCTTTCAGCGGCACGGTGACCGTGGCGGGGCGCGACGTGGAGCGGACCATGCCGGACGCGCTGGCGGGCACGGTCGGGTCGGTATTCCAGAATCCGCGCAGCCAGTTTTTTAACCTCGACACGACGGGCGAAATCGCGTTCGGGTGCGAGAATATAGGCTTGCCTCCGGACGAAATAAAGGAGCGGGTACGGAGCACCGCCGCGGCGCTCGGCATTGAACGTCTGCTCGACCGCGACATCTTCGCGTTATCGGGCGGAGAAAAACAACTGATCGCCATCGCTTCGGCCTACGCGCTCTCGCCGGACATCTTCGTGTTCGACGAGCCGTCCTCAAATTTGGACTGGAAGGCCGTGGGAGAACTCGCAGGGTTGATGCTGCGGCTGAAGAGGGCCGGCAAGACTTTGCTGATCGCGGAGCACCGGCTCTACTGGCTCGCAGGACTTATCGACCGGGTCATCTATATGAAAGCCGGGCGGGTAGAGAACGAGTGGCGGGCGGAGGAATTTTTATCCCTGCCGGAACGGGAACGGACGGAGTTGGGGCTTCGCGTGCTGGATCCCGACGCGCTGCTCCCGGCAGCAAAAGCGCCGGAACGGGCGCGTCCGTGTCTGCGGGTTTCGGGACTGTCGATGGGGTATAAGCGCGGTGATCCCGTCCTGCGCGACATTTCCTTTGAAGCGTCCCCCGGAGAGGTGATCGCCCTGCTCGGTGCGGGCGGCGCGGGCAAGACCACGCTGGCGCGGACGCTGTGCGGATTACACAAAAGATCCTCCGGCGAAATCACGCTGAACGAAGCGAAATTGTCGCGCAAAGCGAG
>JAISEX010000311.1 GCA_031263875.1 Eubacteriales Family XIII. Incertae Sedis bacterium
GCTAAGCCGAATTAAAAAGCATAATTCGCATGGGTAAAATGGGGGCCGCGCAGAAATGTCGCGGCCTCTCTGTACATTGTTGCGTCGCTTCCGCTCAGGACGTCATTAGAGTTGTAACGAAATTAAAATTAAGTACAACAAACGTAAACGATTATGGCGTAAATTCAACCTGATTTGCGGTCAACTCGTTGCCATAATATGGAAAACGGCTAATTTCGTTACAACTCTATTGCAAGCGGAGCAGTTGCGAGGCGAAGCCGAGTCACATCCTAAGCGAAGCAATCCAGAGAACCGTTCTTGCAATCAATAAAAATGTTTCATAATAGTGTGTCGTGTTTTTCGTGAAAATTACTTGAACGTGCGTTCGTAGCGAGGTATAATATTTATATAAAAACAACACGAAGATCGAAAGGGAGAAGGCGATAAAAGAAATGCGGTAATATAAAGAGTATAGAGATATTTAATATGAGAAATGGCGGCTCAGAACGAGAATGATAGACGGTGCGAAGACGGCATGGAAGTTCGCGCATGTCCCGCGCACGGTAGAGCGCCACGGGCTAACGTTCGCTACGCTCACTCCTCCGCTCGCGTTGCTCGCTTCGCTGTCCTGTTTTACATTGCGGCTAAAGCCGCGTAAAACAGGCAAAGCTCCTGTACCTCTGCCAAGGGATAGGAGGGGTGCGGTAGCAGCCGCGAAGCGGCCGAAGTGAAGCGGAACCCCGGATAGCCCGGTGGGGCACTCAAAAATATAAGGCCATTTTTGTGAGTGCCTGCGTGTAAGACTATCCCGCGGGTTACGCACAAAATCATTTTGAGCGCCCCATGCGCCCGTATCGGTCGCTTGCGGGCGAAACACCGTGGGGGCGATTGGGGGACTGCGGCTTGTGCGGCGATGCCCGTGCTCGCGGGCAATCTTGCCATCAAAGCGAACTTGTGGGTTGCGCTTGCGGTTGACCCCTGTGCTGTGCGGCGGCGAAAACCGAAATCCGGCGCTTGCGGCGGGGGCGCTGGTGTTGTATAATAAAGAGCATTAATTTGGAACAATGCTCTCTGCTCAGGGGGAACCTGAGCCATTCAGTCCGGAGGGAGGTGAAAACAATGAATCGTTATGAAATTATGTTCATCATCGCGAACGCGCTTGAAGATGAACAGAAGGAAGCTACCATCGAAACCGTTAAGGGTATTATAAATGATGGCGGCGAAGTCACGAAGGTCGATGTTATCGGATCTAAGCGGCTTGCTTATCCTATCCAGAAGAAGAACGACGGCTACTATGTACTCGTTGAGTTCAACGCGCCGGCGGATCTTCCGAAGGAATTGGATCGGAGGCTGCGGATATCCGACAGCGTTATCCGGCATCTCATTATCAATAAAGATGAAGATAAGGCGAGCGCCTAAGGCCGAGTAAGTATGAGGGCTTCGCTTTTCCGTATAATTGTGCGGCGGGCGAGGCGTTCTGGCGGGAGCGGACGTGGCGGAGCCCGCGTATGCGCGATCTGGCTCGTACTTCGTTCACCGTCGCGAGTGCGTGCGATAAAACGGCGGAGCCGCGCGCGTTTCTCACCTTTTGCCTCGGAATGTTGCCTATTTTACGCGGCTTTAGCCGCAGGGTAAAATAGGACAGCGAAGCGAGGCAACGCCGAGCGGAGGAAAGAGCAAAGCGAATGTTGCCTATTTTACGCGGCTTCAGCCGCAGGGTAAAACCGGACAGCGAAGCGAGGCAATGCAAGGCGAACGTTGCGCGAGTCGGTAAAACGGACGGCAAAACAGCAAAGCAGTTGCGAGCAAAGCGGCGGCAAGGAGCGGAGAAGCGGGCAATGCGAACGTTACATGCGAGGCGGAACGGAGCCAAAACTCTTGCATCACGGCCAATGACGCATAACGCAAAGAAATGAGGAGGAGTAACCAATGAATTTGGTGGTTATTATAGGGAATCTCGCGAGAGATCCGGAAATCAGATATGGCGCGAACAATCTTGCCATCGCGAAATTTACGGTGGCGGTAAACAGGTTTTCGCGCAAGGGCGGTGATGACCCGGGCGCCGACTTTATTCGCGTTACCGCGTTTGACAAGCAGGCCGAACTTATAGAGAAGTATCTGTCGAAAGGCAGAAAGGTTGCCGTCGAAGGCCGCATCCAAACCGGCAGTTATGACGGCAAGGATGGCCAGAAGGTCTACACGACGGACGTTATCGCGAACAGGGTCGAATTCCTGGGCAGCCGCGGAGAAGGCGGCGGTTCGGGAAATTACGGCGACGCGGCGGCTTCCGGCGGTTCGGGATATGCCGCTTCCGGCGGAGCAGGCCAGAGCAGCGCGCCGCAGAACGCGCCCGGGGACGTGCCCTCGGCGTTTGCGGAAATGGATGACGATGACCTGCCGTTCTAGTATTATGCTCAAACGGGCAAGAATTATGCTAACAAGCAACGATAAGGAGTGACAAAGCAATAATGGACAAACCAAGAAAAAGCGGGGGCGGGATGGGCTTACGCCGGAAAAAAGTATGCCAGTTCTGCGCCGACAAGAACGCAAAAATTGACTATAAAGATACGGAGTTGTTGTCGAAGTTCGTGACGGAGCGGGGAAAGATCCTGCCGAAACGCGTGACCGGCACCTGCGCCATCCATCAGCGTGAAATCGCGAACGCCATCAAGCGCGCGCGCATCGTGGCGTTGATGCCGTACATCAAAGACTAAGACCGAAAGGGATATACAATGCAAGTAATATTAGTGGAAGACGTAGCGGGCAAAGGCAAGGCCGGCGACGTTGTTAAAGTAGCCGACGGATACGCCCGGAACTATTTGCTGCCGCGTGGCGTGGCGATTCCCGCGACGGACGCGAACATGAAGTCCATAGAGCACCGCAAGGCGAAGCTGGCCGCGAACCGGGAGCAATCGCTTGCGGAGGCGCAGGAAACGGCCGAGAAGATCAACAGCCTGAGCGTGACGATCACGTCAAAGTCCGGCGAGGGCGGAAGGCTTTTCGGCTCCATTACCTCGCAGGATATTGCGAACGCTGTCAGCGAACAGCACGACGTGTTTATCGACAAGCGCAAAATCTCACTTGACGCACCGATCAAGGCGGTCGGCGTGCATCCCGTGGAGATAAAGATCTATCCCGAGGTGACCGCGACTATACGGGTTCTCGTCGAAGCCTGACGCGCGGGCGCATACAGGAGCTAGAGGAATATGGCCGAGAGGATTCCGCCGCACAGCGACGCTGCCGAGCGTTCGGTGCTCGGCGCGGCGTTGCAGAGCAAGCAGGCGCTTTACGATATGATGGAAACGCTTGACGGTTCCGATTTCTTCGTGAAAGCGCACGCCTTGATATTTGACGCCATGTACCGGTTGCATAAAACCGGCGCGGCCGTGGATATCATTACGGTTTCCGAAGATTTAGACCGGAACAAACAGCTTTCCGCCGCGGGCGGACGGGCGTATCTTGGCGAGCTGACGAGCGCGGTGCCGTCGCCGCTGAACGCGATGCAGTATGGCGTGATCATCAAAGAAAAATCAAAACTGCGAAGGCTTATCGAGCAGTCGGGCGATATTATAACGATGAGTTACGACAGCACCGAACCGGCGAACGACATTCTGAGCAAGGCGGAAAATAAGATACTGGAGATAGCGCAGAGTTCGCAGGCCCACGAGATCGTTTCGGTGGGCGACGCGATACGCCAGAGTCTTGAGAAGATCCGCGAACATTATGAATCGGGGCGCAAGCTGCTCGGCATTACGACGGGCTTCGGCCGGCTCAATAAAATCACGTCGGGTTTTCAGAAACAGGACCTCATTATTCTCGCGGCGCGGCCCAGTATGGGAAAGACGGCGTTGGCGCTGAATTTCGCGCTGAACGCGGCGATGCGGGAAGACGCGACCATTATGATATTCAGCCTCGAGATGGGTGAGCAGGCGCTCGCGCAGCGCATACTCAGCATTCTCAGCGAGGTGCCGCTCAGCAATATCCGCGACGGCAGCTTTTCCAACAGCAAGGACGATACGGAGAAGATAAACAAGGCGCTCGAACGGCTCGGCAAGCTGAATATAGAGATAGACGCGGCGACGGGCAGTTCCATTAACGAGATGAAGAATAAGTGCCGCCGGCTGAAACAGAAGCTTGGCCTCGATCTCGTTATCGTGGACTATCTGCAGTTGATGTCGCTTTCGGGCTCGGAACGGCTGGATAACAGGACGCTTGAGATAGCCGCCATTACGCGCATGTTGAAGCTGATGGCGAAGGAGCTCGACTGTCCCGTTATCGTGTTGTCGCAGACGAGCCGCGATTACGAAAAGCGCAGCGGCCGCCCGATGTTATCGGATCTGCGCGATTCGGGAGCGATAGAGCAGGACGCCGACCTCATTATGTTCATCCATAATAAGTCCTCGAAAGAGCAGGACGATGACGACGATGAGTTTCATTACGATCCGGATATCAACCGTATGCTGCTGATATTGAAGCATCGAAACGGGGAAACCGGCGATGTGATATTGCGGTGGATCGGCGCGTATACGAAATTCGTGGATGTTGAGTTTCGGATGGCGGCGTCACCGTATGAGGTGTCGGGAGATTCGCGCGGGTCGGCGGCGGGCGATGAAGACGGATACACGAACGGGGGTGGCGGCGCGGATATTCCCGAGGAAAATTACGCGCCAAAGCCGAAATTACCGTTCTAAATATTGATCAAAGGGGCGACAGAAGTGGCAAAGACAATAGCAGTTATCGGCTCGCAATGGGGCGATGAGGGAAAAGGCAAAATTATAGACTATCTCGCGACGGGCGCGGATATGGTGGTTCGCGCGCAGGGCGGGGCGAACGCGGGGCATTCCGTGGTAATAGAGGGCAAGCGGTATTCGCTGCATCTGATACCGTCGGGCGTCCTGAACGACAACGCGGTAAACATTATCGGGAACGGGGTCGTTTTCGATCCGCCGGCTTTCCTTGCGGAACTCGATTCGCTGCGCGCGGACGGCGTTGCGGCGGATAAAATCTATATAAGCGACCGCGCTCACGTGGTTTTTCCGTATCATAAACTTTTGGATAAACTCGCGGAGGAGGCGCGCGGCGCGAACAGTATCGGCACGACGCTGAAGGGCATCGGGCCGTGTTATATGGACAAGGTGGAGCGCAGCGGCATTCGGATATGCGATATGCTTTCGGCGGGATTCAAGGAGAAACTCGCGGGCCGTATCGCGGCTAAAAACGAGATCATCGTCAAGCTGTACGGGGGCGAACCGCTTGACGCGGACGCGGTTATCGCGGAATATGAGGCGTATGCCGGCCGGCTTGCGCCCTACGTGCGCGATACGGGCATAATGGTGGACGAGGCGATTTCGTCGGGAAAAACCGTGCTGTTTGAAGGCGCGCAAGGTTCTATGCTCGACCTCGACCTCGGTTCTTATCCCTATGTAACGAGCTCCCACCCGGTCTCCGGCGGCTTTGCCGTGGGCGCTGGTATCGGCGAGGGCCGCATCGAGGAGATAATCGGGATCACGAAGGCGTATACGACGCGGGTCGGCGAGGGGCCGATGGTGACGGAGCTTTTGGATGGGATGGGCGATTTGATCCGCGAGCGCGGGCACGAATACGGCGTTACGACGGGACGACCGCGCCGCTGCGGTTGGTTTGACGGCGTTGTGTGCCGTTACACGGCGAGGATAAACGGCACGACGGGTCTTGCGCTGATGCTGCTTGACGTTCTCGATGAATTCGACGAGATAAACCTGTGCTATGCGTACGAGGCGGACGGCGAGCGGCTTGACTATTATCCCGCAAGCCTCGAGAAGGTGAGCGCGTGCCGCCCGGTGTATAAGACTATACGGGGCTGGAAGCGCGATATTTCGGCGGTAACCTCGTGGGACGAGCTGCCGGCCGAGGCGCAGGCTTATGTTTCGGAAGTGGAAAAAATCTGCGGTGTGCCGGTGAAATTTATTTCCGTTGGCCCGGGGCGCGAACAGACGATAGTGCGGTAACGTGAGAATCTATACGTATGAAACGATAAATACGCTGCTCGAAGATACGTGCGTTCCGAATATATTTCTTGAGCTGTATCTTCCGCATCTGTCCGGCGACTGCGTGCGGGTCTATCTCTATGCGTGGACGAACGCGCGGCGGGGGCAGGTTTTTTCAAACGAGGGCATTGCGGACAAACTCGGCATACCGGTCGAGGCGGTGCTTTCCGCGTGGACGGAGCTTGAAAGCGAGGCGGTAGTCCGCAAGATTTTTCATAATGAGCATGACAAGCTGAGTTTCGATATAGAGTTTGCGGATTTAAAAGGGAGCATGTTCGCTCCGGAGGCAAAGTCTGCGCGGACGAAGCGCCCGTCGGACAAGGCGGCGGCGCGCCGTCTGAGCGACGCCGGCGTCAAAGACCTGTTCCGCGAGATCGAAAAAATAATAGGGCGGCCGTTTCCCGCCGGCGACTATCAGAAGGTGGCCGAGCTTTTGACGGAATTCGAGGCCAGCGCCGAGTTGGTGGCGCGGGCGTACGGCTATTGCATGGATCGCGGGCGCAATCCGTCGGCGGCGTATGTGCGCGAGATAATCCGGGAGTGGACGGGCAAGGGTATCCGGACCGCGAAGGAAGCTGACGACCATATTGAGGTCGTCGATATGCGTTTCGGGATATACCGGAAGATAATGCGGGCGTTGGGGCTTTCGCCGCAGGCGCTCACGGAAGCGGAGAAGCGCGTGTTCGACGTGTGGCTCGACGACTATACGATGAGCGCTGACGAGATACTGGAGGTAACCCAGAAGGCCGCGGGAAAACAAAATAAGTTTGACTATGTGAAGAAGATCATCGAAAATAACCGGGCGCGCGCGGGCAGAAGCGGCGGCGCCGCTTCTGCTAGCGCCGCGATGACCGGCCGCAAGAAATACTATGCCGAGAAGCGCAGACGGAACGAAGAAGGCGCGGAGCAAAGGCGGGCGGAGGTCATCGCGGCGCTTCCCCGCGTCCCGGAACTGGAAGCGGGCATCAGCCGCCTGAATATGGAGCTGGCGTCGCTTGCCCTGTCGTCATTGCCCGGCAGGGACGCGGAGGCCGCGCGCTTATCTGCGGAAATCGACCGGCTGATAGCCGAAAAGGAAAAGGTGATGTCGTCAGCCGGCTTCGCCCCCGACTATATGGATATTCACTATACGTGTGATTTGTGCCGGGATACGGGCACACTCGACAACGGAACCTCCTGCAGATGTTTTGAAACCGCCGCCGTTTCCGAATGAATTCTTGCGTTTATTGTGATAATATAGTAAAGGGCATTTCTAAAAACTTTTGCCGTGCCGCCGTGCCGCGTATTTCGCCGCATTGCGCGGGTTCGGAATCGTGCGATAGCGCCGCTATTCCTGCGTTCCGGGCCAGTACACAGCAGAACTTTACAGCAATTCCACCGAGCCACCGTTTTTAGCGGCGCCCGAAAAAGAGCTTATCGCGAGAGGAAGGCATATTATGGACGCGAGAAAAGTACTCATTATTGAAGACGAGAAGGCTATATCCGATATAGTCAAATTTAATCTTACAAAAGAAGGGTTTGCGACGGACACGGCCTTTGACGGCAAGGAGGGGCTGGACAAGGCGCTTGCCACGGATCCCGACCTTGTGCTTCTCGACGTGATGCTGCCGTCGATGGATGGTTTTGAGGTCTGCCGCAAGCTGCGCGAAAAGAGCAACGTGCCTATCATTATGCTGACCGCCAAGGAGGAAGAAGTGGACAAAGTGCTCGGGCTTGAACTCGGCGCCGACGATTACATCACGAAACCCTTCGGACTGCGGGAGCTGATAGCGCGCATCAAGGCGAATATCCGCAGAATGCAGGAGCCGCCGGCCGCGGAAACGAACTCCGCGGGCATTCAGGACTTCGGCAGCTTGGCGATAGATATGGATCGTTATGAAGTGCGCAAAAAAGGCGTCGCGCTTGAACTGACGCTGCGGGAATTTGAACTGCTGAAATACCTCGCCGAGCGTGAGGACAAAGTATTCTCCCGCGAGCAACTGCTCGAGGACGTGTGGGGATACGAATATTACGGAGATATACGGACGGTGGACGTAACGGTTCGCCGCCTGCGCGAAAAGTTGGAGGACGACCCCGGAAACCCGAAATACATTATGACCAAACGGGGCGTCGGCTACTATTTCAGGAGGTCTTAATAGGTGCGCCGTTTTCCGGCAGTCTACGGCATGAGATGGAAGATCGTCTTTCTCGCGCTGGGGCTTCTTACAGCAGCGTTTATTATCGCGGGTCTGCTGGTTCGGTTTCTGGATCTCGACTTTGTGATATCCGCGGTGATCGCCGTGCTGGTCTGCCTCGCGGCCGGTTATTATATCGCGGGCAGGCTGACGCGCCCCATCGAGCATATCGCCGAAATGACGGATATGCTCGTGAACGGGGATTTTTCGGGGGAGATATACGTTCGCTCCCATGACGAAATGGGCTGGCTCGCGCGGAATTATAATGAGCTGGGCGCCCGGCTCAGCGAGAATTTCTCCGAGATAACGACGGAAAAGCAGAAGCTCGAAACCATTCTGAAGCAGATGGCCGACGGCATGGTTGCCGTCAACCGTTCGGGCCGGATAATCAGCGCCAACGACGCCGCGCGCAAAATGCTGCGCATGAGCGACGACGACGTTACCTACAAACATTACGACGACATTATCCTGCGCTTTACGGATGAGCTGACCGCCGCGAAAATCAAGGCGAAACTGAACGCCGGCGAGCACAGCGGCCGCTATTCCTACGGCGGCAGAACATTCGAGATACGCTTCGATTACTTCCGCGACACCTACGCGTCGGAGGAAGGTCTGGTCATTATGCTGCAGGACGTGACGGAACGCCTGAAAATTGACAATATGCAGACCGATTTTGTCGCGAACGTTTCGCACGAATTGAAGACGCCGCTGACGTCTATCAAGGGTTACGCGGAAACACTGCTCGCGGGCGGCATGTCGGATCCCGAAACCGCCTACGAATTCCTTTCCATTATAAACAGCGAAACGGACCGCATGAACCGGCTCGTGAAGGATATACTCCAGATGTCGCGCCTCGATACGGGCCGGCTGAAATGGGATATCCGCAGGAGCGATATCGTGTCACTCGTCAGAACTGCCATCAAGAAGATGAACGTGCAGGCCGAGCATAAGGGCCAGCAGCTCAACACCGTCTTCGACCCGAAGGAGCGCATACCGGTCGAGATGGATCGCGACAAGATAGAACAGGTCATTATGAATATCATCAGCAACTCCGTGAAATACACGAAGGAGCAGGGCCGCATCGACGTGAGCATCGCCACGTCCGGCAAAGAGGTGCGCATAATGGTGATGGATAACGGCATTGGCATTCCCGAGAAGGATCTGCCGCGCGTGTTCGAGCGGTTCTTTATGGTCAATAAGGCGCG
Source organism: Eubacteriales Family XIII. Incertae Sedis bacterium (assembly GCA_031263875.1). Classification (GTDB taxonomy): domain Bacteria; phylum Bacillota; class Clostridia; order Peptostreptococcales; family Anaerovoracaceae; genus JAITEX01. The sequence goes on from JAISEX010000311.1 coordinate 9,385, forward strand.
TTCCGGGCAGAGCGTCGGGACGGGGCTCGGGCTCTCCATATCCAAACATATCGTCGAGGAGCACGGCGGTTCCATCGAGATCGAAAGCGTTTTCGGCAAAGGCACGCGCGTCAGCGTCTACTTGCCGCTTGCGATACAGGAGCAGCCCGCAGCGAAAAAGGCGGATCGCACTACTCTATAACCTCTAAAATTTATCGTGACTGCCTGTTCGGGCGCATGGGACACTCAAAACGAGTTTGCCACTAACCCGTGGGACAATTCTATGCGTGCGCATTTACAAAAACGGTCTTTTATTTTTGAGTGTCCCACCGGGCTATCCGCTTGTATCTTTTTCGCCTGCGGCGAAAAAGTATACCGCTGCTATCCCTTGCGCAAACATATGCGACATTCTGTGCCGCCTGCAAAACATATGTCATTGCAGGCATAGCCGCAACCACCGTGCGGGCAAAGTACACGTCATACCCGTCCTTCTCACGGCGAACCCATTTCTCATATAAACAAAAAAACGCGCGGGCGAAAACCGGACGCGACCAACCCCTCCCTGCCGTCTACCGTGCGCGGGAATGTGCGAGAAAGGGCACACATCACGCCCATTCTTACTACGGCGTCCCCGTTTTCTCACCCAAACATCAAACCCGCGCGAGAAACAAAACCCGGCCCAAGCCCCATTTCTTGCCGCCGGCCCATTCTCGTCGGTCATCCGCGAAGAACATCGCGACGAAGCAATCCAGAAAATAACGATAAACTGGATCGCGTCGTTTCGCTCGCGATGACCGTGTGGGACGTCCTCAAAAAAAACCGCCTCCAACCCTATCCATAACGAAATTTTATCAAACCCGTAAAAATTGTAATCACGAATCTTGATAAAATAGGTATACACTATAGAAAGAAAAGTTTGTGAGTCGCAAACAATTGCGCAAAAGGGGAACATGCACAAAATCGTAACAAATAAAATGAACACCTTCCATATCCAGGGGGGGGGGGGCATGGCAGTATAGTTTA
>JAISEX010000097.1 GCA_031263875.1 Eubacteriales Family XIII. Incertae Sedis bacterium
TTTTTTCGTTTGTAATCTTACCACAAACAACAGTGGCCTCTCAAACGGGGCGTTACAGCTCCGTCGTCCTCTCCCTCGAAATGATCTCGTACATATCGGCGGCGTCCTCCTTGCGGACGTTATCCGCTATGTCCGTCACCGCGAGCTTCAGCACCGACGTGCCGAAACGCACCGTCAATTCGTCACCGACCGCGACCTCATAGCCGGCCTTCGCCGTCCTGCCGTTCACGCTGACGCGCCCGGCGTCGCAGGCTTCCTTCGCCACGGTGCGCCGCTTTATTATTCTCGCGACCTTTAAAAATTTATCCAAACGCATTATATACGAACACCTCTCAAAACCTACCGCACGCCTCCGGCAAAAACATCACACGAAACTTGTAATGCAATTGACCGGATCGCATATTTTACAATCAATTAACCGCATATTCGTTACAAGCCTCATACGACCCGCTGAGAATATGCCTCTCCCGCTCCGCTTGCCCGCAACTGATTTCCGCATAAGCGTTGCAACGGAATCAGTTGATTATATGTTTTTCTCATCAGCTCACCGATACCCGATTGGATTTAAACCCTCATCTTTTACGCCTGCCGTATTTACTTTCAGCTACGCGGCAACCTTCACGCCACATCCGCGCAACGCCGTATTCCCGCTCCACTCCGAAAGCGTCAGAAATTACATCCTCTTCCGCTCCGCCCGCAGCCGTATTCCCGCATTCGCCAGAATCGCACGAACTCACATCCTCTGCACCATTTCCCCATCGCGGCAACCTTCACGGCACATCCGCGCAGCAGGGATCTTTCGGGCAACTCCCGTCACGGTATAAAAAGAGCCGCCCCGGTCACGAGGCAGCTCAGTAGTATCGTTCTCTGCGACTTACTTGTTGACAGCGTCCTTCAGGGCCTTACCTGCCTTGAAAACCGGCGCGGTTGACGCTTTTATAGTCATCACTTCGTCAGGCTTCCTCGGATTACGGCCTTGTCTTGCCGCTCTTTTACGGGTTTCGAACGTACCGAAACCGATTAGCTGAACTTTGTCCCCTTTTACGAGCGCGGTCTGTATGGTTCCGAGGAACTCATTGACAAAAACCTCTGCGTCCTTCTTCGTATTTCCTGTCTTGTCAGCCAAAGTGGCAATCAAATCTGCTTTATTCACGAATAAACCTCCTTTAGTTACTATCGATCACGTATGAATAATTCTAATCCATTTAATCACCTTTAGCCCCGTATGTCAATAGGTTTGGCGATTTTTTATCGGCGCGGACGGCGTTTTTTATCGACGCGTTTCCCGAAAAGTTTCGCGAGTTTTTCGCCTTTCGGCAGCATCGCGAGCTCATCGGGCCGTATCGCTCCCGTTACAAAGACCATAACCACATAGACGAGGCCGCCCGCGAGAACGCCAAACAGCGTCGATACGGAATTCCCGACGAGCAGGTTACACAGCTTGTACGCGCCGAAAGCGCAGCCGCCCATCACAGCGGCGGAAACGAGGGGCCGCAGCAGCACGAGCTTCCACTCGATGTCCGCCCGCGTGAATCTTTTCACCGCGCGGTAATCGAGCGTTGCGGCGATAATATAGGCCGCGACCGTCCCCATCGCGGCGCCGAGGATGTTGATGGACCGTATGCCCGTGAGCGTATAGGTAATGATGACCTTTGCGCCCGCTCCGATAAACAGGTTGAGCACGGGCCGCCCCTGCCGCTCCACGCCCTGGAGCACGCCCGTAAGCGTCTGTATGCACGCGAGAAAGACGATGCCGGCCGCCAGTATCTGCAGGCCCGGAGCCGCGGCTATCGCGTCGTCCATCTGGTACGGATAGAGCAGCTTCATAATCGGCTCCGCCAGAACGACGACGCCGACGGCGCACGGCAGGCTGATAATGACGCACATGCGCATGCTGAGCGTAATATTATGCCCGAGGAATTCGTGGTCGCGTGTCTTAAACGCGGCAATAACCGTGGGTACGAGGCTGACGGCTATCGTCTGCGTCAGGGCCTGCGGCAGGTTGATGATCGAGCTGGCCATCGCGCTGAGCTGGCCGTACATGCTGCGCACTTCTACGGGATCCCATCCCGCCGCGGTGAGCCGGTTCGACACGATCACGGCGTCGAGATAATTCATGATCGGCATGATCGACGCGCCGATCATAATCGGTATCGTTATCGAAAAAAGCGCGATAAGGATCCTGTTCAGCGGCTGCTCCGTAGCGCCGAAGCGCTCCTTGCACTCGGCCAGTTTCTCGCGGAACCCCGGCTTTTTCACCTTTGCGAGATAGATGAGCAGCATGAGCAGCAGGCCGGCAAAGGCTCCCGCCGTCGCGCCGAAGTTCGCGCCCGCGGCCGCGTATTCCTTGCTCTTGCCGACGAGCACGAGCGCGAGCGTCAGCCCCGCCGCCACGCGGAAGAGCTGCTCGGTCACCTGTGTGGCGGCGCTGGGCCGCATATTACGCATCCCTTGGAAATAGCCCATAAAGGCCGACATTATCGGAACGAAAAACAGCGCGGGGGCGATCGCCCGCATGCCGTAGACGGAGCCCATGTTCTTCGTGAAGCCCGAAAAGGTTTCGGCGAAAAACCACATGACGAGGAAGGACACGGTCCCGAGCGCGACCATCACGCCGAGCGCGATACGGAAGGCGCGGTGCGCCCCGTAGTGGTCGCCGAAGGTCAGCCGTTCCGAAACCATGCGCGATATCGCGACGGGGTAGCCGGCGATGGAAACGGTGAGCAGTATCACGTAAATCGGGTACACCGCCTGGTAATAGGCCATGCCGTCCGCGCCGATCATATTCGTCAGCGGGATCCGGAATATCGCTCCGAGCAGTTTCGAGAGCGCCATCGCGGTCGTCAGTATGACGGCTCCCTGAAAAAAGGTCTTTTTAGCCAT
>JAISEX010000124.1 GCA_031263875.1 Eubacteriales Family XIII. Incertae Sedis bacterium
GTATTCTTCTTTGGTCAAAAACAAGGAGGTTCAGATCATGGCAAGTAAACGAAAATCATATGGTTGGGGTGTTGCTTGTCTTATCGCAGCAGTAGTCATGTTTACGGTAATGGGTGAGACGGTTTTTCGCAATTGGTTGGCTTTCGCGGTATGTGCGGCAAATATAGGCTGCGCACTGTGGGCGGGTATAGGCTTTATCCGTTCAAAACGCGCAAAACAGTCACAAGGAAAAGGCATTGAGCAAGGAGAAAGGTGTTGATCCCATGGGAGTTTCGCGGGTGAAAAACAGAAGAAAAGAGAATCGGGATATCATGCTCAGTATGTTGGGATTGGTATTTGTTTTCGTCATGCTTATCGTTATGCAAGGAGCGTTTTTCTTTCAACATGTTTTCACGAAGGTATTGTTGGGTGTTTCAATTATCGCGCTTTTGATTGGCGGTATTAAAGTCGCACGGAACACAGTGCTGATTAAACGGCAAGAGAGGGAAAGGCATTGAGCAAAGAGAAGGGTCGTGATCCGATGAAAAAAATATGGCTGATACGGCTTGCGATTTTCGCGTTCTTTATTTTCATCAGTGTCGGGGACTATCTTTTTATCGAGCGTGATTGGAGATGGCTCTGCACCGGCATCTTCTTATCGGTCGCCGTCCCGATGACGGTGGTGCAGCGCAAATCGGGGAAAGGCGATAAGAGAGCATGAATCTATTTATTGCGATTGCTATTTGGGCGGTAATTATTTTCATTGTGCCGTTTATAAACAGGAGGTTATCGCGCGGCGGATGGCGGGCATTTATTGCGGTAAACATCGTTTGGTTTGCGCTCGGCGTTTCGGGCGTTGCGATTGTCGCTGTTTATAGCGATGATCCCACGCGGTCACCGTTTATGGTTCCCGCGCTAATGCTGGTAGTAATACCGATCGTCGATAGTATAAGACGAGTTATCAAAGAGCGAAAGAGAAAAGAAGAACGCCATGGCTAAAATAATTACGGTACACCGGTCGAAGACCTTGAAACTGACAAACGCGTTACTGCTTGAGCTTTCCAAGAAGGAGGATTTCGAGCAGCTTGAAAACTTCGAGCGGCTTATCGACCAGATGGACGTTCATATCCGGCAGCATGGGGCGCAGCCGGTCGGCCCGCTGATCCAGAAGACGTCGATGAAGGTCGACGAGAACGGCGAGCCGCAGATGGTTATCACGTTCGTGCGGCAGGCGGATACGTTTATCCATCATGTGGACCCGCCGTATAAAATGGAGAGCGTTATCAAGGTCGCGGATTGTCTGTATACGCGCTTTACGGGCGAGGAGGATGATATGCAGTTTGCGTATAACAAGCTGCAGCTTGTGGGCTATGAGGAGGAGATTCCGCTTTCCTCGGAAACCTATACGGTCTTTGTCGATAATGACGAGGAAAACGGCACGCTTACCGCGGATATCTTCGTGCCAAAATCGGTATAAATACGGGCAGAGGGCCGGTATTTTACGATATATCGTATCGCCGCTCAGCGGCAGAAAGAGAGGACAAAATGAGCAATAATGATTATGAGGTGAAAAACTACAATGAGCAGATGGCGGAAACGCCGAAGGAAACGGGCATGGGCGTCACGGTCGTCTTGTCCATACTGTCAGTGTTGATTCCGATTCTGGGATTGATCTTTTTCTTGGTCTTCCGGAAAACGAAGCGAATCCGTGCGCGGGCGACGGGCATATGCGGGATCGCCGGTTTTATTATCTCGATTATTTACAGCGTTACCGTCCTGCAACCGATGCTTGCGCAATTAAGCGGCATGTAAGCGGCGGCCGCGCAGAGCCGGGAAGGATAGCCGCGATGGGATATTGGGTCGTCTATATCGTAACGAGTGTCGTTATGATTTTCGTATCAAAGCGTATAGCCGATAGCATTGTAAGCAATGTCATAGGTCTGCAAAAGCTGAAAAACCGTATGCATCGCATGAAGGATAAAAGGATCTTCATCTATCTTGATAGAGGCGTTATTCTCATTGTTCTTATAGTCATTGCGTACATCTTCGACGGAAGATCTATGGAAGAGGCATTTTCCCGGGGAATAGGCCTGGGATTAGTCGGGGGTTTCTACGCCGCAATCAGCCCAGAGCAGAGCAAAGATAAAAGCAAGCAGGGTGATGACGAATGAAAAACACTAAGACACTTGATAATCTCAAAGACAGCGCGCTGTTATACGAAAAAATGCTGCCGCCGTTCGGTTACGTGATCCTGCTGGTGTTGCTGGCCCTGCTTGCCGGCGTCGTGATATGGAGCGTGAACACGCCGCGGGTTTACGTGATCAAGTCGCCCGGCAACGTGCAGAGCGTGAACAAGAACTATGTGATGTCGCCGTACTCCGGCGAAATAGTTAGCATCGCGATAAGCGAAGGGGCGAACGTCAGGAAGGGCGACCGGTTATTCACCGTCAAGAGCGCGGAGCTCGACCTGCAGGATACGCAGCTTGCGGCGCAGCGGGTTATCTATGAAACGCAGATCGCGCAGTTCGGAAAACTCGTCCGGTCAATTCAGCAGGATAAAAACCTGTTCGGCGCGACGGATCCGGACGACACGCTGTATTACAGCCAATTCGAGCTGTACAAGAGCCAGGTGGCGCAACAGAGCGTCGATACCGGTTCGTTGAAGGCGTATGGGTACACGTCCGCGCAGATCGAAGCGGAGGTCTCGAAGGCCGAGAGCAAGACCGCGGAGATATATTATGCCGCGATCAAGGCGGCGGAGGATCAGATACTTCAGGCGCAGATGCAGCTCGACGCCATCGACGCGCAGCTCGAAGCGGTAAAGGAAGGGCACGAGGATTATACGGTGGCCGCCAACGAAACGGGGCGCATCCATATGCTGACCGAGTACAAGGAGGGAATGGTGGTGCAGGCGGGTTCGCCGCTCGCGAGCATCGCGTCGGAAAACGACAGGTATGAGATAATAGCCACGGTCCCCGCGTCGGAGGCGCCGCTGATCGGGCCCGGCGACAAGACGACCATCGCGGTGTCGGGGCTGACGCAAACCGTATACGGCACGGTAAGCGGGACGGTCGCGGAAATCGATACCGATATTACGGTGCCGCAATCGGAGGGGACGGCCACGCAGCCGTATTTCCGGGCGAAAATCGCGCTCGACAATGGTTATCTGATCAGCAAATCGGGCCACAAGGTAAACCTGACGAACGGCATGGTCGTGGAAACGCGCATCGAATACGACCGCGTGAGCTATTTTCATTACGTGCTCGAATCCATCGGGTTGCGGACGAGGTGAGGCGGAATGAGCAGGAGCGCACATAAACGCATCGGTATCTGCCTTGCCCTGTTTATCGTTATGATAATCGCGGCGCCGCTTCGCGCCGCGCATGGCGCGGAGATCGACACTCCAATGGTTGATACGGTCGCGGTGACCGACATTGAGATCGACGATTACAAGGACGTTATCTCCGTCGATGAAACGTTGGAACTGGCCGTTACCGTGCTGCCGCAGGACGCGACGGAGCAGACCATTTCGTATGCGTCGAGCAGTGAAAAAATCCTGACGATCAATTCAAAGGGCAGGGTGAAGGGGATCGCGCCGGGTACGGCTGCCGTTACGCTTGCCGCGGGCGGCCTGACAAAGCGCATCAGCATCAGAGTTAGAGTGGCGACCGAATCCATCGGCATCGATTCAAACTATCTTGTCCTGAAGACCGGCGCTGCGCATAAGGTCACGGCGAAGGCGGTCCCGAACGGCGCGTCGCAGGAGCTTTCATATAAGTCGCTGAATCCGAAAGTCGCCGAAGTGACAAAGGCGGGCGTTATCACGGCCCGCGCTCCGGGCAGCGCCTCCATTCTCGTGTCGAACGACGAAACCTCCGCCGCGATAACGGTGATCGTCAACAGAGGAACCGCCACGGCGGAAAGCGCCGGCCGGGTGGATACGCCGGACGATCCCACCGGCGGCGCGGACGCTGAACAAACCGCCGCGGAATATGCGGCTCTCGTCGCGCGTATCGGCGATTCGGGCACGGTTGCCGTTTCGGCAGCGGATTATCCCGTTCTCACCGCGGAAATACTGT
>JAISEX010000136.1 GCA_031263875.1 Eubacteriales Family XIII. Incertae Sedis bacterium
GTTGAAGATGGCCTATTTGATAACCTTTTAACGACCTGGGCGCGCCAGGTCTTTGCGGACAGCCCCATGCGCCCGATCGAAACTTCCGGCGCGACGTGCAATAGTGAGTTGCCCGTATAATAACGAAAAAGGAGCGTGTAATTGATGGAAAAACCGGTACTTGTGGTGATGGCGGCGGGCATGGGTTCGCGGTACGGCGGGCTGAAGCAGGCGGAGCCCGTGAGTGGTCAGGGGGAGATCATCGTCGATTTCTCGTTGTACGACGCGCTTCTCGCGGGATTCGACCGGGCGGTTTTTATTATAAAAGAGGAAATGGAAGCGGATATGCGGGGCTTGCTGGACGCCGGCGCGGGGAAGCATATCGAGATAGAATACGCGTTCCAGCATATGGACGACCTGCCGGCGGGATACGGCGTGCCGGAGGGCAGGGTGAAGCCGTGGGGCACGGGTCACGCGGTGATGGCGGCGCGAAGCCTCGTGCGCGGCCCGATGACGGTTATCAACGCGGACGATTACTACGGGCCTCACGCGTTCCAACTGCTGTTCGATTACCTTTCGTCGGCGAAAAATGACGAGAAGGCGCGTTACGCGATGGCGGGCTATGTGCTGAAAAATACCGTAACGGAATACGGCCATGTGGCGCGCGGAATCTGCCGCATCGACGAAAACGGGTATTTGGCGGGCATCGACGAGCGCGTGAAGATCATGCAGCGCGATGCGGGCATCGCCTACACCGAGGACGATAAAACGTGGACGCCGCTTGCCGAAGATTCCGTCGTTTCTATGAATTTTTGGGGTTTTACGGAGGGATTTATGGATATCCTCACGGCGGGATTTCCCGCGTTTCTCGACACGGCGCTGCGGGAAAATCCGCTGAAGGGCGAATATTTTCTCCCGAGCGTGGTTGACGGGCTGATACAGTCGGGGAAGGCTTCCGTAAAGACGCTGAAAACGGACGACCGCTGGTATGGAGTAACGTATAAGGAGGATAGGGAATCCGTCGTGGACGCGTTGCAATCACTGAAGGACAAGGGCGTCTATCCGGATAAACTGTGGCGATGAAGATCAGGAATTTATATTTTTACAGTCAGGTGCTGCGGAGCCTGCTGCATATCCGCCCCATCGGGAAAGCCATCGACCGCTGCCGCGCTGCGGGCGACGATGAAAATGAGCGCGCGGAGATTTTGAAAGCCGCGAAATGGTGGGGGACGTGGCTGACGGGAAAGTTCGGCGCGGATATACGGGCCGAGGGGCTTGAACGCATACCCGACGGGCCCGTGCTCTTTGTTTCCAATCATCAGGCATACGGCGATATATTCGTATTTCTCGCCGTTTTGACGGAAAAACAGACAGGCTTCGTCGCGAAAAAGCAGCTCGGTGAAATACCGCTTTTCGGCAAATGGATCTACCGCATACGCAGCGTTTTTATTACGCAAAACGACCCGCGCGCGGCAGTCGAAACCTTCAAGGTCGGCGAGGATTATCTGCGCAGGGGCTTTTCGCTCGTCATTTTCCCCGAGGGGACGAGAAATTTGAGCGACGGCATGGCATCGTTTAAAAAAGGCAGCCTGCGCCTTGCCCTGCGGACGGGCGTGCCCGTGGTGCCGGTAACGATACGCGGCTCGTGGCATCTATTCGAGGAACAGGGCTACGTGCGGCCGCACGCCGTTGATTTTTACGTGCATCCGCCGATAGAAACCGCGAATCTCACGAAGGAAGAAGCCGCGGAGCTTTCGGACCGCGTGGAGGGCATTGTGCGCGGAAAACTCGATGAATGGAATTCTCATGAGGATTTTGCCGAAGGAGCGCGGTAAAATACGCGGCAAAGACGCGCGATGGGGTTTTTAGAGGTGCCCATAGATGTTATAATGGAATGAGATTATGGAAATTTACGAACAGAGCAAACCACCGATAGCAAAATGGGTCACCTTTGGGGTACTTCTCGTTTTGTTTATACTTGATACGGTCCTCGTGACAACCGGCAAAACGGGGGGTATCGACAGACCGCTTCTCGACGGCTTTATGGCGATGAGGAACGATTTTCTCACGTCCGTTGTAAAGGTGATAACGTTTTGCGCGAACACGTGGGTCATTGCCCTCGCGTGTTTTATACTGTTGGTATTGCCCACGCGGTTCAGATTCGGCGCGCCCGTTTCGATCGCGGTCATTGCGTCGGCCTTTATCAATATAATAATGAAATTGATAATCGGGCGTCCCCGGCCCGACGTGCTGCATCTTATCGATGCCGGTTCGTCGGCCAGCTTTCCGAGCGGCCACGCAAACACGGGATTTGTGTTCTATATACTGCTGATGATACTGCTCCGGCGTTATTTTTTCCTGAAAGGCCGGCCCGGTATCGCGTGGTTTTTCACCGCCGTGCTATCGCTTCTCGCCTTCGGCATCGGCGTCAGCCGCATTTACCTCGGCGTCCATTATCCCTCGGATGTTATCGGGGGCTGGCTGCTCGCGGGCATGATACTCATCATCTTTATGACCCAATACGAGATCCTTTATCCGCAGCGGTGGATCCTCACCTATAATCAGGTGGCGTGGCAGACGATGCGCCGGCGGCGTCCGTGGAGGCGTCCGCAAAAGTCGGGCAAGGACATCCCCATGGTCGAATTTCCGGGAATGGGCGCGTGGCATGAACCAAATGTGTCCCAGGGCCGCGACGATGAACAGCCGAATATGATGTTACAGGAAAATCTGCCGCCGGAAGCCGCGCATGAGCGGCGCCGCGCACAGATGGAACGCTTGCGCGAACAGCAGCAGGAGAAACAAAAGCGGAAGCCGAAGAAGAAATAGGGCAGACGCGGCCTGCGCGCGGTAAGGAGCATCGTATGTTTTATTATTACCTTTGTGCATTTGTTACCTTAGTGAGCGCTGCGGTTAGTTTTGCATTCTCAGCTTACGCCCATTTTAAATCAAAATCGCAAAAAGATACGGCTTCTCTCAATGCCAAATATGCCATGTCGAGAAGTTTTTCGTTGTTCGTTGTCGCAATTGGCTTGTTTATATTTATTTCCGATCCGTATTTAATAACACTGGCAATCGTTATGATCGGAATCCAACTCTTTGATGGCATTATCGGCATCAAAATAAGCGCGTTCAAAACCATGGGGCCGCTCCTGACAGCCATAGGAAACGCTCTTGTATTGATATTATTTATGATAAAATAGGGAGTGATGAAATTCCAGTCGAAATGATGAATAAAAATAGTGCCGATAAATGAAATATTGTGCTCGCTTATTATGAAATAATATGAGGTACGGGATGGCTGCGGAGGAACATAGTATGAACGATCAAATAAAGGATTTACTGGATAAAATCGAAGAAGCAGAAAAGGAATTCGGAAGCAGTATTTTTGCCCAAAATGAGAAGACAAATGAGAACGAAATCGCATGTTTTGAAAAATGGATTTCAAATTATTGTGAAAATGGCTTTTCTGAATATGTCGAATTGATGAAACTAATAAATGGATTAAATAATAACGGATTGTATATCTATTCTCTTGATAAAAAAAGTGAATATAATGTGTATGAGGAAAATGAAACGTTGTGGTACGATAATGAAGACTTTCGGGACTATATATTCTTTGGAGATGATAGTATTTCATGGTATTGTCTGAATAAAAAAGACGGCAACTATTACATTTTGGATAAACCCAGCGGAACAATAATGGATGAATACAAACTGTTTGATGAGGTGATAATAGAAGCATTGAAAACTGCGTTAGGAACAGATGACGAATAAATTATGACTGTTTTAAAAGGTGGCATAGAATGAAATTCCCGCTTTCGAATAAGGGCCCGGATAATGGGATAATTAAATTATTCAAAACGGTAAATTTACATGAAGCAGCGACATTTAAAACCGTAGAAATATTAGATATTTGTGTTTTCGAACTGCAAAAGGCAATGGGGAGGGAAGTTGCCGATATTGAATTAAACTATGGCGATAAACAATGGAAACACTATTCTTCATTCAAAAAATTCATGGAAAAAGAAACCAATTATCCCATAGCGGCCTTTATGTCGTTCATACGAGATGGTTCATGCGGTTCTTTGATTTTCAATAATGATAAATTGAATAAAACAAAACAGGATAATTCAACGGACTTGATAGATATTATCATGGTTTTTCCCCGCGCCATTATAACGAGAGGTTTTTTACAAAACCTTCTTGAAAAAATCTTTTGCGTAGAATCATTTGATTACGGATACGTTTGTTTTTTGCCTGAAAAATATGATGTTATCTTCGAAAATAAGCCCGGCAGAGGGAACACCGAAGCTGAAATTGAAAAAACCAAACAATTAAGAGATATAAAAAATGGGTTTATTAAAGATGTTTATTCGATAAACATTTTAAGCAACAAACAAATAGAAGTGAATAAATTCCGCGAAAAAACATGTGAAATATATGACATAAAAAATTCCGGATTGAAAATAGTGATGTGCGATATTTGAAGTTTCATTTAGAAAATAGATTATGGTATGCGGGGAGACGGCACGAGGTGTGTGCTTGCGCTGTAGCCGGATTTCGCGCTGCTGTTGTCGCAGAAGCGATACACCGGGACGCCGTAGAGAAGGACGGATATGCTCTATTCCCTGCCCGCACAGAGGAGCGGCGCCAGCCGCGACGCGCAAGGGATAGGAGGGGTGCGCAGCAGCCACGGCGCGGACTTAGCTGCGAAACGAAGCCGAAAACCAGATTGCGATGCGCATTTTATTTCAAGCGCTCGTTTTTAGCGCCGGGGCCGGAGCGAAAGCGGAGCCCCGCATAGCCCGTTGGGGCGGTTTTGTTGTTTTGGAGATGTTCGTATTGTTAAAATTTTAACAATTGGGTCGCCTCATTAATTTTGAAACAGCCCCATGCGCCTAAACAAAAAACGGTTTACCGGTCAAAGTAGATGCTTTTGCCCGTAACGGAAACGGGGATCCCGTAGGCGACACGGACGTTTTTCGGGAAAAGCCCGAGGCGAGCCGCCGCGTATCCTGCCGAAAACATGACTCTATTATCGACCCGGTGATCGGCGGCCACGGAAACCGCGCTGCCGACGGCTATGCCGAGATCGGAAATATCAAAGACGCAGTTCGCTCCCGCGGCTGCGGACGCCGCGCAATTCGCAAACCCGCAAAGGCCGCAGAGCTTCAGCCCGCGTTTCCCGTTCACGGCCCCGATCAAAACCACGTAATCCGAAGCGTCGATATTGCCCGCGTCGCGCCCGAACGGGCCTTCACCGTTACATTCCGCGTCTATCCGGCGCATTTCCGCGGAGAGCCCGTCTTTGTCCGCGCCATCGAGCACAAGCGCCTTTATGTTATCGAGGCCACGGCCTTTCGGCGCCGTTCTCGCGGCTGCGCACATCAGCCCCGCCACCTCGAAGACCGCCGCTTTTTCCATTTCATCACTCGTGTAAATCATAGTCCCAGTCCGAATTTTTCCTTTACGCGCTTCATCACGATTTCCGCCTGGCTCCCGGCGCGTTCCGCCCCGTCCGCCAGTATCCTCTCGAGCTCCCCGGACGCGCGGATTTCCGTATACCGCTCGCGCAGCGGCCGCAGCGTCTGCACGGTCACTTCCACGAGATCCTTTTTCAGCGTGCCGTAGCCCTGTCCCGCGTATTTCCGCTCCAGTTCCGCGACGGGCGTATCGACCAGCGCGCCGTATATCGTCAGCAGGTTGCTTACTCCGGGTTTATTCTCGGGATCGTAGCGTATTTCCCCGTCGGAATCCGTCGTAGCGCGCATGATCGCCTTCTTTATCTTCGCCTCATCGTCGAGCAGCGAGATACGGCTCAGTTCGTTTTCCGCGCTTTTGCTCATCTTCGCCGTCGGATCGTCGAGGGACATGATGCGGGCGCCTTCTTTCAGAAAGCGCCCCTCGGGCACCACAAACGTGTCGTCGCCGTACTTATTATTCACGCGGATAGCGACGTCGCGCGTCAATTCTATATGCTGTTTCTGGTCGCTGCCAACCGGCACAATGTCCGTGTCGTAGAGCAAAATATCGGCCGCCATCAGTATCGGGTAGGCGAAAAGCCCCGTCGGAGCCGACTCGCTCGCGCGGCTCTTGTCCTTAAACTGCGTCATGCGCGACAGCTCGCCCGTGTAGGAATTACACATGAGTATCCACGCGAGTTCGGCATGGCCGGACACGTCCGACTGTATGAAAATCGTCGATTTCGCGGGATCGACGCCGACGACCATATAGAGGGCGGCCACGTTCAAAATATTCTCGCGCAGCTCCTTCGGGTCCTTCGGCACCGTGATGGCGTGCAAATCGACGATGCAGTACACGCACTCATTGTCGCGCTGTAGCTGCACAAACTGTTTCAGGGCGCCGAGGTAATTCCCCATATGTATGTTGCCCGTGGGCTGTACGCCCGAAAATACGCGTTTACTCATAAAACTCCTCACGAAACTTTTTCCTTTATTGACTCGGGCGCATGCGGCACGCGGGAATGAATTTGCCACTCATCGCGGGGCAATTCTGCGCGCGAGCATGTACAAAAACAGTTTTCTCTTCCCTCGTGCCGCACCGGGCTCTGCGGGGCTTCGGCCGCTGCGCGGCTGCTGCGCACCCCTCCGATCCCTTGCGCGTCGCCTACGCTCACTTCGTTCGCTCCGGCTCTCCGTAGGGGGCTCTGCCCCCTCTCGGCGGACTGCGTCGCCTTCGGCTCCTCCGTCCTGTCACTCCCGGAGCAGTGATCCGCCGCTACGCGGCTCCGATGAGGGGAAGTGCCTTCCCCTCAAACACCCCTTGGGCGCCGCTTCGCGTCGCCGCCACATGCGGGCAAAGCGCATGTCACGTCCATTCTCATTCCGGCGTTCCCGTTACCTGGGCAGCGGACAAAGGAGGCGAGAAAAGAGTAGGGCGTAAGCCTTCTCTCCGTGCCGTCCACCTTGCCATGCCACCATACCACCGTCTGTCATTCCGGCCTCCGCGCCGGAATCCCCCAGACCGGAGTATCTATGCGAGCATAGTCCGCGGAATGTCCACTACTATCCCTTGGCAGAGGTACAGGAGCATTCACTTCGCGCCTTCTTCCGCTCCCGTTTCTTCCTCTACTTCCTTGACGACCTTCGCGATGGCGATGATCTGCGCGTCCTTGCCGACCCGCATTATCTTTACGCCGAGGGTTTGCCGTCCCTGCGGTTTTATCTCCTTCACGCCGATGCGAATAATAACGCCGTCCGAATTGATCAGCAGCAATTCCTCGTCATCGGTCACGATCATCGCGCCGACAAGCTCGCCCGTTTTCTTGAACTTCGCCTTGTCGTAAGTGAGAATGCCCCGGCCGCCTCTCGACTGGACGCGGTATTCTTCGACAGGCGTCCGCTTGCCGTACCCGTTCTTCGTCACGACGAGGACCTTTTCGTCCTTTTCCGCGAGATCCATCGCCACGACTTCGTCATCGTCGTCGAGCTTGATGGCCCGCACGCCCGTGGCCTGCCTGCCCATGGAACGCACATCGTCCTCGTGGAAGCAGATGCTCTTGCCGTTCCTCGTCACGATCATAACGATGTTCGTCCCGCTCGTCTGCTTGATGCCGATCAGCTCGTCGCCGTCCTTGAGATTGATGGCGATCAGCCCGTTCTTGCGGTTCGTGTCGAACTGCGACAGCGGCGTCTTCTTGATGGTTCCGCGCTTCGTCACGGCGATCAGATACTTGTCGTCCGGGAATTCCCGTATCGGCATCACGGCCGTGATCCGCTCCCTCTGCATCAGGTTCAGGAAATTGATCGCGGGCGTGCCCTTTGCCGTCCTCTGCGCCTCCGGTATCTCGTACGCCTTGATTTTATGCACCTTGCCCGTATTTGTAAAGAACATCAGATAATCGTGAGTCGAGGTGATAATGAGGTCGCGCACAAAATCGTTGTCGCGCGTCGTGAGGCCCATAATTCCCTTGCCGCCGCGTTTCTGCGTCTTGTAAACGTCCGCGCCGACCCGTTTGATGTAGCCGAGATGCGTCAGCGTGATCGCGACGTTGCTCTCGTCGATAAGGTCTTCATCCTCTATATCCGCAGCCGCGGGCGCGATCTCCGTCTTGCGCTTATCGCCCCACTTATCGCGGATCTCGAGCAGTTCCTCTTTAACGACGCCCATCAGCTTGGCTTCGTCCGCGAGCAGCTCTTTGAAATACGCGATCATCTTTTTCAGCTCCGCGTATTCCTTTTCGAGCTTTTCCTTTTCCAAACCCTGAAGCCGGCGTAACTGCATGTCGAGTATGGCCTGCGCCTGCAACGCGGAGAGGCGGAACCGCTCCATCAGGTTTTCTTTCGCGTTATCGTAACTCGACCGGATCGTTTTGATTATCTCATCGATATTCTCGAGAGCGATAAGCAGACCCTCCACGATATGCGCCCGGGCTTCCGCCTTCGCGAGATCGTAGCGCGTCCGGCGCGTCACGATTTCCTTCTGATGCTCAAGATAACACGTCAGCATCTCGTGCAGATTCAGTACGCGCGGCTGGCCGTCGACCAGCGCGAGCATTATCATGGAATAGCTCGCCTGCAACTGCGTCTGCTTGAACAGGCGGTTCAGCGTGACCTGCGGATTAGCGTCCCGTTTCAATTCCACGACGATGCGGATACCTTCCATACTCGATTCGTCGCGAACTTCCGATATGCCCTCGATCTTCTTGTCGCGCCAGAGCTCGCCCATTTTTTCGAGCAGGTTCCCCTTGTTTACCTGATAGGGGATCGAGGTGAAGATGATCTGCTGTTTGCCTTTTTTCGTTTCCTCGAATTCGTGCGTCGCGCGCACGAGCACCGAGCCGCGTCCCGTCCTATACGCGTCCCGCGCGCCCTTTTTGCCGAGTATCGTCGCGCCCGTCGGAAAATCCGGCCCCGTCACTATCTTGCACAGCGCGTCTATGTCCGTTTCGGAATCGTCGATCAACGCAACGGTGGCGTCGATGACCTCCGTCAGATTATGCGGCGGGATGGACGTCGCCATACCGACGGCAATCCCGTTACTGCCGTTGACGAGCAGATTCGGGAACCGAGCCGGCAGAACCGTCGGCTCCTTTTCCTCCCCGTCGAAATTCGGCATAAAATTGACGGTGTCCTTGTCGATATCGCGGAGCATCTGCAGCGCGAGCGGGCTCATGCGCGCTTCCGTGTAACGCATCGCCGCGGCGCCGTCACCGTCGATATTACCGAAGTTACCGTGTCCGTCCACGAGCGGATATCTGATGGAGAAATCCTGCGCCATCCGAACCATCGCGTCATAGATGGACGAGTCGCCGTGCGGGTGGTATTTACCCATAACGTCACCGACGATACGCGCGGATTTTTTATGCGGCTTGTCCGGCGTTACGCCGAGCTCGTTCATGCCGTAAAGAATGCGCCGGTGTACGGGTTTCAGCCCGTCGCGCACGTCCGGCAGCGCCCGCGCCACGATAACGCTCATCGCGTAATCGATATACGCGTTTTGCATCTCATCGTGGATTTCCGTTTGAATCATTTTCAATTCATCTATTTGTTCCATTGCTGCTCCTTGCCTAGCTGCTCTTGTTTTACCCGTTCGTTAAATGTCCAAATTCTTGACGTACTGCGCGTTTTCCTCGATAAACTTGCGGCGCGGTTCGACCTTATCGCCCATCAGTTTCGAGAAAATCTCGTCCGCCAGCGTGATATCGTCCACCGTCACCTGGATCAGCGTGCGGTTGTTCCAATCCATCGTCGTTTCCTTTAGCTGGGACGCGTCCATTTCGCCAAGACCTTTGTAACGCTGAATAAGGATCTTCGAGTTCGACGCGGTTTCGTTAAGCGAGCGCATCAGTTTTTCCTGCTCCTTTTCGGAATAGGTGTAATGGACCTCCTTGCCGCGTTTTACCTGATACAGCGGCGGCTGCGCGATATACACGTGGCCGTTCAGTATCAACTGCTTCATATAACGGAAGAAAAACGTCAGCAGCAGCGTGCGGATATGCGCCCCGTCGACGTCGGCATCCGTCATAATGATGATCTTGTGGTAGCGCAGTTTTTCGAGATCGAATGAGTCTTCGCTGCCCGGTATGTCGATGCCGCAGCCGAACGCCGTTATCATGTTCTTGATCTCGTCCGAGCTGAGCATACGGCCCTCGTTCGCCTTTTCCACGTTCAAAATCTTACCGCGTAACGGCAGGATCGCCTGACGCGTGCGGTCGCGGCCGAGCTTCGCGGAGCCTCCCGCGGAATCTCCCTCGACGAGGAATATCTCGGACCGTGCGGGATTTTTCTCGGAGCAATCGGCGAGCTTGCCCGGAAGACTGCCGCCGCCCATCAAGTTCTTGCGCTCGATGTCCCGGACTTTCTGCGTTTTAAGGCGGACTTTATACGCTGCGATTATCTTCGTCAGAATGTCCTTCGCCTGCGCGGGGTTTTCCTCGAGAAACGCCATCAGCCGGTCGTTCGTCGTGCTTTCCACAAACCCGCGCATATCGCTGTTGCCGAGCTTTCCCTTCGTCTGCCCCTCAAACTGCGGATTTTGCAGCTTGACGGAAATTATCGCCGTCAGTCCCTCGCGAATATCCTCGCCCGCGAAATTTTCCTCTTTTTCCTTCAGCAT
>JAISEX010000185.1 GCA_031263875.1 Eubacteriales Family XIII. Incertae Sedis bacterium
AAAGGATGGAAATCCCGCTGGCGAAGGTCTCCGGCGTTGTAACCTTCTATTCCTTTTTCTCCACCGTCCCAAAGGGAGAGCACACGATCCGCGTGTGCATGGGCACGGCCTGTTATGTGCGCGGAGGCCGGAAGATCGAGGAATACCTTGTGAAGCGTCTGGGCGTGAGCGCCGGGGAGACTACGCCGGACGGAAAGTTTACGTTCGAGATCGCCCGCTGCTTTGGCTCGTGCGGGCTCGCTCCGGCGATGATGATAGACGGCGCGATTTACAAGCAGGTCAACATCAACAAGCTCGACAAAATTTTAGAGAAATACTGAGAGGAGGGGCTGAGTGTGAAGCATGCCGTATCTGCCGTAAGGGACCTTAAAGGCCTCGAACGGATCAAGGATGCGTATCTCGAAAGGCTGAGCGGTTATCAATACCGTATCCTGGCGTGCGGCGGCGCGGGCTGCGTTTCGTCCGGCTGCGCCGAAATCCGCGCGGCGCTGGACGAGGCGCTCGCCCAAAACGGGCTTTCCGGCTCCGTCGCGGTAATGGAAACCGGCTGCATCGGCTCATGTTCGGCCGGCCCCGTCATGCTGGTCCTGCCGGAGCGCGTTTTTTACACGAAGCTGACGCCGGAAGCCGCCTTTAAAATAGTCAAGTCTCACCTGGCGGGCGGCGAGATATTGAAAGAATACACTTATTATGACAAGTCCCTCAAAAGACACGTTCCCCGCGTCGACGACATAAACTTTTTCAATCGGCAGGTCAAGATCGCGCTCCGTAACTGCGGAGAGATGGAACACGGCAGCATCGAGGCGTATATCGCGCGGGACGGGTATATGGCGGCCGCCGCGTGGCTCGGCGGCCGGACGGGACAAGACGTTATAGAGGAAATAAAAAAATCCGGCCTCATGGGGCGCGGCGGCGCGGGGTTCCCTACCGGAGTCAAGTGGGAGGCGGGGCGCGAAGCCTCGGGCGGCGAAAAATTCATCGTGTGCAACGCTGACGAGGGCGATCCCGGAGCTTTTATGGACCGCAGCCTGATCGAGGGAGATCCTCACGCCCTGATCGAGGGGATGATACTGGCGGGGTTCGCGATAGGCGCGAACACGGGCTTCGTATACGCGCGGGCCGAATACCCGCTGGCAATCGAGCGTTTGGAGCGGGCGATCGCGCGGGCGAGGGAATATGGGCTCCTCGGCGGAGATATTTTAAGCTCGGGTTTCGATTTCGACCTCGACATACGCATAGGCGCGGGGGCGTTCGTCTGCGGCGAGGAGACCGCCCTGATGAGTTCCATAGAGGGGAACAGGGGCGAGCCGCGCCAGAAGCCGCCGTTTCCGTTTCAATCCGGTATTTTGGGCAGGCCGACTATAATCAACAACGTCGAGACGCTGGTGAACGTCCCGGCCATACTGCTCAAGGGCGCGGACTGGTACGCCGGCTTCGGGTCGGAAACGAGCAAGGGGACCAAAGTGTTCGCGCTCGCCGGGGACATAGCCAACACCGGGATAGTCGAAGTCCCTATCGGGACGCCGCTCGGCAATATAATATTCGACATCGGCGGGGGGATCGCCAGCGACAAGAAATTCAAGGCGGCTCAAATCGGCGGGCCATCGGGCGGATGCGTCACCATGGAAAATCTCAACGTGCCGACCGACTACTCGACCCTCAAGAAACTCGGCGCGATAATGGGTTCCGGCGGTCTGATATGCATGAACGAGGATGTCTGTATGGTCGACACCGCGCGGTTTTTCATGGATTTCATACAGGACGAGTCATGTGGAAAGTGCGTGGCCTGCCGGATCGGAACGAAGCGAATGCTGGAGATACTGGAGCGTATAACGGCGGGGGAGGGTATGCCGGGCGACATAGAGCTGCTTGTCGAACTGGGCGAAACGATACGGTCGACGGCCATGTGCGGCCTTGGACAAACGGCGCCAAATCCTGTTCTGAGCGCGATAAGCAACTTCCGCGAAGAGTTCGAGGAACACGTGAATCACAAACACTGCCGGGCGGGCGTCTGTTCCGATCTGTTCATATCGCCCTGCGAAAATACGTGCCCGGCGAACGTCAACGTTCCGGGATACCTCGCGCTCGTGGCTCAGGGGCGCTTCATCGACGCTTACAATCTGATACGGCAGGAGAACCCGTTTCCCGCCGTGTGCGGAAGGGTCTGTACGAGGCCGTGCGAGAGCAAATGCAGGAGAGGCGCGCTCGACGAGGCGATAGCTATATGCGACGTCAAACGGTTCGTGGCGGACTACGCGCATGGGCGCGAAAAACCATTCGCGCGCGATATAGTGTTCCCGAGAAACGGCAAAAAAGTTGCCATAATAGGCGCGGGGGTCGCGGGGCTATCCTGCGGGTATTACCTTACGCGGATCGGGTACGAGGTGGACGTCTATGAATCCGAACGGGTCGCGGGCGGCGTGATGTCGTTCGGCATACCTGAGTACAGACTCCCCAAGGATGTCCTCCAGCACGAAATCAGCCTCATCGAGAAGGAGGGCGTCAACATCCATCTCGGAGTGACCGTGGGCAAGGAGATAAGTTTCGATTCTCTGCGAGAGGACAACGACGCGCTGTTCATCGCGACGGGGGCGCAGTTCGCGCGGCGCGTCAACGTCGAGGGAGAGAACCTTCCCGGCGTTATTCATGGTTTTGACTTCCTTCGGATGGTCAACCTGGGCAAGCCCGTTGAAGCAGGCGAGAACGTCGTGGTGAGAGGCGGAGGCAATACGGCGATAGATTCGGCCCGCACCGCGCTCCGCCTGGGGGCGAAGCGCGTCGTCATACTCTACCGCCGGGCCAGGGATATGATGCCCGCGTACGCGACGGAGATCAGGGACTGCATCGAGGAAGGCATCGAGATAATGGAGCTGGTTCAGCCGCTCAGGTTCGCGGCAAAGGGCGGGCGCGTGGCAAAGGTCGTGTGCGGCGGAATGCGGCTTGGGGAATTTGGCCCCGATGGACGCAGAAAATCCATACCCAAAGAAGGCCCGGCGTTTGAAGTGCCGGCCGACCTGGTGATACCCGCCGTCAGCCAGTACGCCGACCTTCCGTTCATTCCATCCGACGAGATCGGTCGCACGCCATGGGGCACTTTCGCCGTCGACATGAACACCATGATGACGACCATGCCGGGAATCTTTGCCGGAGGCGACATAGTGAGAGGGCCGGATACGGTCATACAGGCCATCGCCGACGGGAAAAAGGCCGCCTCGTCCATAGATAGTTACCTTGGAGGGCATGGCATACTCAACAAGGGTGAAAGGATAGACATAAATCGCGAATACGATGCCGATGCCGACGACGACGAAGTAGTCGAACTCAAACGCTATCCCCTGGACATGCTGAACCCAGATGCCCGCAAAGGCTCGTTCGAGGAGGTAGTGGTGGGGTATCACAAGCTGACGGCAATGGCGGAGGCCATGCGCTGCCTCCACTGCGAAAGGAGGTAAGGACGAATGATAAATCTCACGATCAACGGCCGGGCTGTGGCCGCGGAGGAAGGCGCGAACATACTGGATGCCGCGCAACGGTACGGCATCGGAATACCCCACCTGTGTTACCTGAAAGACGTGCATAAAGCCGGGGCGTGCAGAATCTGCGTCGTCGAGGTGGAAGGCGTTTCGGCGCTGCAGGCTTCGTGCTTGACGCGAGTCAGGGAGGGCATGGTGGTCCGCACCAACACCGAACGTGTGCGGAGCGCGCGCAAAGTCCTGTTTGAACTCATGTACTCCGATCATTCGGAGGATTGCCTGAGCTGCACGCGCAACCAAAACTGCGAGTTTCAGGCAATGGGCAAACTGCTGGGCGTCGATACGTCCAGATTCGGCGGCGAGCGCTCGTCTTACCATGTCGACGCGTCCGCGTCCATAACCCGGGACATGTCGAAGTGCATCCTCTGCCGCAGATGCGTAACGATCTGCAATGAAGTTCAGAACGTCGGCGCGATTTACCCGCAGCATCGCGGTTTCGACGTCGAGGTGGCCCCGCCGATGGAGATTCAGATAGGAAAAACGTCATGCGCCTTCTGCGGCCAGTGCACGGTCGTCTGCCCGGTGGGAGCGCTAAAGGGTACGAACTCCGAACAGAAGGTATGGGAGGCTATAGACGACCCGTCCAAGGTCACGGTAGTACAGGTCGCTCCGGCTGTGCGCGTCGCCCTTGGCGAGGAATTCGGGCTGGAAGCCGGAACAAGCGTCACGGGGAAGATCGCGGCGGCCTTTCGCCTCATGGGTTTTGACCATGTCTTCGATACGAACTTCGCGGCCGATCTCACGATTATAGAAGAAGGAACCGAATTTCTCGGGCGGATATCGGAGTTTCTGAAAGGACGCGGCGCGGCGCTCCCGATGATAACGAGCTGCTCGCCGGGCTGGATCAAGCATGTGGAGCATTCATACCCGGAGCGGCTCGATCATCTGTCGACCTGCAAGTCGCCTCACATGATGATGGGCGCGGTGGTGAAATCGTACTACGCGGAGAAAATAGGCGTGCCGCCGAAAGATATCTTCGTCGTCTCCGTCATGCCATGCACCGCCAAAAAATTCGAGGCGCTGCGCCCTGAGCTGAAAAACGGCGGCCTTCCAAACGTCGACGCGGTAATTACCACGAGGGAATTGGGCGGAATGATCAAATCTGCCGGCATAGATTTCCTGAACCTCCCGGACGAGAAATTCGACGGCCCGCTGGGCGCGTCGACCGGCGCGGCGGATATATTCGGCCTCACCGGAGGCGTGATGGAGGCAGCGCTCCGCACAGTCCACGAACTGACGACCGGAAGGGAGCTGCCGTTCGAGAATCTCCACGTCGCGCCAATCGTAGGTTTCGATCAGATAAAGGAGGCCTCCTTGAAATTCGAGAATCCGTTTTCGGATTACTCGTTCCTGGATGGAGCGGAGGTGAGGATCGCGGTCGCGAGCGGGCTGGACGGCGC
>JAISEX010000188.1 GCA_031263875.1 Eubacteriales Family XIII. Incertae Sedis bacterium
TAATGGCCGTTCAATATCGCGTCGGGCAAATTCGGCCGGTAGAGGAATTGTTTTACGGAATTCACGGCCGTGCGGTCGGCGATCGGCTCGTTCGCGATCTGTGAGAGCGGGTCGGAATAGCCGCCGAACCAGAAGTTGTAATCCATCGGGGCGCCTGTCGTTGCGACCCAGATATTCTGCCCCGGCTTGCCCATGCCCTGCATGGCGAAAAGCTGGACCATCGTCCGCGCGAATTCCGTTCCGTTCGCCGTCCGGCACACGCCGCCGAAACCGCCGCGCAATCCCGAACCGCCCATCGTCTTCGTCGTCCCCCATCGCCGCGCGAGCGCCTTGATGTCCGCCGCGGGGATACCGGTTTCGCGCTCCGCCCACTTCGGCGTTTTCGCGAGTTTGTCCGTGCCCTTTCCGAGTATATAATCCGTCCACTCGTCGAAGCGGTGAGCGTACTTCGCGATATATTCCTTATCGTAGAGCCCTTCGGTCAGCCACACGTACGCGATGCCTTCCGCAAGAGCGCAGTCCGTGCCGGGACGCGGGCCGAACCACTTGTCCGCCTGCACGACCGATGAATAATTATTGAACGGATCGATGTAGATAAACTGGACGCCAAGTTCGTCGAGCCACTGACGCCACAGCGTGGACTCGTGGCCGGCATAGCCGCCGCGCGTGGATTCCGGGTCGTGCGACCACATCACCATCGTTTCGACATTTTTCAGACCGTCCTCGAGCAGGTCGAACGCCTCCGTGCCGCCGAGCCGCCAGTAATAGCCGTAGGTATGCGGCGCGCCCCACGTGAAGCCCTCCCACGAATCGGGATTATCCATAATCGCGGTGTAGCCGAGCATGCGGAAAAAACGCGCAAAAGTCGAAAGTTTATAGCCGAGCAGCCCCCAACTGTGATGCGAACTCGTGCACGCCGTAATCGTTTCCTTACCGTATGTCTTGTGCAGCCGCTCGATCTCTCGCGCGACGAGGTCGAGCGCCTCGTCCCAGCTCGCCCGGCGGTAACCCGACTTGCCGCGGTTTTCCGTCTTGCGGTTCTGCCCATCGGGCGTTTCGACGAAATCCTCGCGGATCATCGGGTCGCGGATCCTGTCGTACGCGTACGCCCGGTTCTTTTCCGTATAACCGATCAGCGCAGTCGACGTCGTGCGGTCAGGCGTAAACGACTTGCCGAGCGCGTCGATCGTCCAGCCCTGCGTATCGTTTTCATCGAATACTATCGGTCGGATGCGCCGAATAACGCCGTCTTCCGTATGGATAGCGATCGGGCCGCCGACACAGATGCTATGCGTGATTTTCTCCGCCATAATTCTCCTCCTTCGCTATACCACTTCAACAAAGCTGTTCGCCAGTTCGGAACGCGGGTCGATCTTGAGCATCGGCCCCGTCATATGCCCGTCCCGTATCTCGAACAGCCGAAGATTGTACACCTCGCAGACGACCACTTTCAGCACCCTGCCGTCCGGCGTCCGGTACATGCCATTGAGCCGGAACTTGTGCTGAACGCGAAGCGGCTTCGCGGGATCGTCCTCGTACTTCGCCGCGCGTTTCCACGACGGCTGCACGCCGAACTTCTCGTGCCGCACGCTGCCGGCATCCGTCCAGTTGGCCGAAGCGTTTACGACGGCGGTGATCGCCTCCGTATCCTGCGGTTCCGGCACGCCGAAACCGCCGAGCCCCTCGTACCATATCTGGATCGCGCTGACGGTTTCCCCGATATAATCCGCAAGGTACGCGCTTACCGCAGCCTGCAACGCCTCCGCTTTTTCGGTTGGAAATCTTGGCATATCCGTCCCTCCTTGGTGCAGTCTAACTACTATTTAACTAGCCGGCGAATTCATCTTCCCCGTTTTCGCCGGGAATAACGAATTCGATATCGGCTCCGCCCTCCTCATCCCCGATCGGGAACAATTCGAGAATACCTTCCTCCGCGCTGACCATCACGCCGCGCACATCCATCGCCTCCGCAAACGTCACCTCGTAGGCGCTGTCCGCTATCTTGATGAGATTTCTCACGATTGCCACCGATTTTTCGTCTTCCGGCAGCCGCTTCCGGCCGCCCTCGGGCGAGCCCGGCATATGGCTGAACATGAAGAAAGCCGCGTCTTTCCGCAGAATATACAGGAAATCACGTCCCGCACGGAGCACGGCCATGTGTCCGTCCGAAAGTGCCGTGAATACGTCATCCTCCGCAAGCGCAAGCGGCTTCAAGTCGATTGTTTCTTCCATCAGTCCCGGAATACTCCCTTCGAATAGGCTATACTTCTCTGTGGCTTCACACTTGCCTCCATACCACCTTGCGGCACAAACGCGCGGTGAAACTTGTTGCGCGTTGAAGTTTCCATGCTCGCGTGGAGGCAACCGTTATCTAATGCCGCGCGATCATTTTTCGCTTCGCTCAAAATCGCGCATGGCTGAAGTGTGAAACAAGTTTCACACTGTTGTTCTGCGAACATTATAAACCTTTGAATAATACCAAGGTCAATTTATAGTTTTTATCCTGAATACGAAGAAATAAATATGCGCGAGCCAGACCAAAACGATAAGCCCGCGCGCCACGGGGACGCTCCCCATAAAATAAAACGCCGCGCCC
>JAISEX010000009.1 GCA_031263875.1 Eubacteriales Family XIII. Incertae Sedis bacterium
CACGCCCACATTGCCCACCGCCCGCAACGACGATCTCACGCGCACACGTCCCTTCTGCGTCGGGATTACGGCCCACGCCCACATTGCCCACTGCCCGCAACGACGATCTCACGCGCACACACCAAAACACGCGGGCCGACAACACGAGCGCCCTTTCCCTGCCGTCACCCGTGCGCGAATGCATGCGGGCAACATACACAGCGCGCCCATCCTACCTCCGGCGCCCCGGCCTCTCACAAAAACAATAACCGCAGCGCGAAAACCGGCCGCGCCCGGCCATTCTCATTTTGCCGCCGCCGCCCCGTTCGACCCGGTCCCGCATTTCGTCCACCTTCCTTCGTCGCGCTCCAGCTTCTCACCAAAACAATTACGGCCCACGCCCACATTGCCCACCGCCCGCAACGACGATCTCACGCGCACACGTCCCTTCTGTGTCGGAATTACGGCTCACGCCCACATTGCCCATTGCCCGCAACGACGATCTCACGCGCACACATCCCTTCTGCGTCGGGATTACGGCTCACGCCCGCATTGCCCACCGCCCGCAACGACGATCTCACGCGCGCACGTCCCGGCGCAAAAAAGAGCGCGGATCATTGATTTCATATTTTTATTAAAAAAACATCTCTTTAACGCGGTAAAGCGCAAAAGCGGCGATAAACGGCTAAATTCAGCCGTTTTTGGCGTTGTATTTTTATACATTTTTCCGCATTAAAATTACTCGCGAATTACTTGAAAATTTTTTCATATTACGCTTGCAATGAACGCTTCGATGTGATATTTTTATCGTATCAATTGGATTTTTTCCATGTGTTATTTGTTATTCGAAAGGAGTTTTGTAATGAGCGAAACAAGTAATGCTGAGCACGGCCAACTGAAAAGGGGTATCGGCCAACGTCAGCTCAGCATGATCGCAATCGGAGGCGCTATCGGCACGGGCCTTTTCCTTGCCAGCGGTTCCACCATTAGTGGTGCGGGACCCGGAGGCGCGGTACTCTGCTATGCGACCATCGGTATTATCGTCTATCTTATGATGACATCTCTCGGCGAAATGTCCACGCAGCTTCCGCTTCCCGGCGGCTTCCAGACATTCTCGACACGTTTTATCGACCCGGCCCTCGGGACGATGTTCGGATGGAACTACTGGATTTCATGGGCAATCACGCTCGCGGCGGAATTCGCTGCGGCGTCTATCCTTATGAGGTTTTGGTTCCCCGACGTCGCGAGTTGGATATGGGCGGCCTTATTCTTTGTCGTCTTGCTGGCATTGAACCTCTTCTCGGCGAAGGGCTATGCTGAATCCGAATTCTGGTTTTCAAGCATCAAAGTCATCGCCGTCGTCGTGTTCATTATCATCGGCGTCCTGATTATCTGCGGCGTGGGCGGTGTCCATGACGCCGGATTCGCAAACTGGACACACGAAGGCACCGGCGATATGGCCGGCCAAAAGGGCCCATTCGTCGGCGGTTTCGGCGCATTCCTGTCGGCCTTCCTGGTTGCCGGTTTCTCGTTCCAAGGAACTGAGGGCGTCGGCATCGCGGCCGCGGAAGCGAAGAATCCCGAAAAGACCATTCCGAAAGCGATCAAGACGGTCTTCTGGCGCATACTTATTTTCTATGTGCTCGCTATCGCCGTTATCGCTACTATTATCCCGTTTGACGATGGTCGGCTCCTCGGCGGAAGTGAAGAAGACCTTACGATGTCACCGTTCGTTATTCTCTTCAAGATGATCGATATCCCCTATGCGGCCGGTATCGTCAACTTTGTTCTGCTTACCTCCGTACTGTCGGCGGGCAACTCCTCGCTCTATATGGCGTCAAGAATGCTGTATTCGATGGGTATCCAGAAGCAGGCGCCGAAGATCCTCGGACGCACGAGCAAAGCCGGCGTTCCCGTGATCGCGGTCTGCGCCACAGCGGCTATCGGAGCTCTCGCGATGCTCTCGTCGCTCGTCGGTCTTGACACGATCTATGAGTTCTTCTATAACGCATCGAGCGTCACCGGATTTATTATCTGGCTCGGCATCTCGGTAACGCACATCAGGTTCAGACTGGCGTGGAAGGCACAGGGACACTCTGTCGATGAGCTGAAGTTCAAGGCGAAGTTCTTCCCGGTCGGCCCGATACTCGCGGCGGTGGTATTCCTTATCATTATCGTGGGCAACGTCATAGACATGATTCCCGGACCCGGAGCCGGAGCTGATGCTATCATCGGTTTCGCCGGTACGTTCGGTATCATCCCGATCCTGATCCTCATCTACGTCGGATACAAGTTTATACGCAAGACGAAGGTCGTTCCGCTCAAGGAAGCCGACTTCACGATGCCGAAAGAATTTGCTCCGATATCCGAGTAATTGATATTTGAGTCGTAACACTCTTAAACGATCAGTGCATTAAAAGAGCAGCGCTCCCTCACGGGGAGCGCTGTTTTTCTGTCTGCGTTTTTGCGTTTATGGAATCTCTTGATAAGGCTGGCGCATGGGGCACTCAAATGATTTTTTACGTAACCCGCGGAACGATCCTCCATGCGAGCATTCATAAAAAAGGCTCTTATTTCTGAGTGCCCCACCGGGCTATCCGCTGCAATGCCGCTCATGCTGTCATCTGTCATTCCGGGCTTGCCCCGGAATCCCCCAAACAAGGGTATCTACGCGAGCACATTCCGCGGAATTTTCGCTGCTATCCCTTGCGCGTCGCTTCGCTCGGCTTCGCCTCGCTACGCTCCCCGTAGGGGACTCTGCCCCCTCTCGGCGGACTGCGTCGCCTTCGGCTCCTGCGTCCTGTCACCCCCGGAACGGTGATCCGCCGCTTCGCGGCTCCAATGAAGGGAAGTACCTTCCCCTCAAACTCCCCTTGGGCGCCGCTTCGCGTCGCCGTCGCACAGCGAGACAAGCATCTGGCACCCCCGTCCTACGACGAACCGCTTTATCGCGCGAGTACCAAAAGAGACGGGCTAACAGGATGTAACGTAAGCATCCTCTCCGTGCCGCCGCCCGTCACGAGAGGACCGCTGCACTCCTTGAATGCACGGTAAACCTCACATTCCATTTCTATTTATCGCCATAGTGTCCGCGGCATTGGACTATTTCGATACGGCCGGCAGCCGACACGCGGTAGATGATCCTATTCTTCTCGTCGATCTTTCGCGATGCAAACCCGCTCAAATCGCCCGCTAATAACTCCGGATGACCGATCCCCGCGTAACCGCCGCGAACCATATCCGCGATGAGCTTGTTTATCTTCTTTACGGTTTTTCTATCCTCTGTTTGCCAATACGTGTAATCCGCCCAAGCGTTATCCGAAAAATAAACGCTCATTATTCCATCGCCTTTAATTCGGCAATAGTCTTTTCCACGACCTTGCCTTCGTCCAGTTGCCGAATGGATTCCTGTATGATTTTCATGTTGGCTTCGTTAAAATACGCGTTCGCGTCAGCGGATATCTCGAACGGTATTTTGCCCTGCCGCAGCGTCTGACGAAAAAATACATTGACGGCCGTAGACATGCTCATGCCGATTTCCGAGAAGAACTTTTCCGCTTGGCTTTTTATCGTCTTATCTATCCTGATGCTGAGATTCGTTGTTTCTGCCATGATATTGCCTCCTTTCGCAATGAAATTATAGCGCATGTTGCGTGCAATGTCAATATCATATGTTCTGTTGTTCATTTTTCGCTCCTTTTCTGTTCACGATGATGGTCATATATTGATTTACGGACATTATATTACATCACGTATTGCTTGTCAATACTTCCCTTGATATTTTTTACACACTGGAAAAACCGCCCGATTGCGCATGGTCGGGTGGTCTTTCGTTGAGCATCATTGATTATCGTCATGGCATTATTCGAGAAGCCATTTTATCGCGTTAATCTGCCGAATGCCATCAAAATTGCGTTCTTCCGGGTCGAGCGTCAGCAGGTATTTCGCATTATCGTCTATGCCGCGCAGGGACGCCAACTCGCGTTCCAATGTCGTTTCATCGCGGACGGAAAGCGCTGTTTGATAATAAGAGGTGGCGCCGTCTTTACCTGTTGTTACAAAGTCTACCTCCTTCTCACCGGTTCGCCCGATCCGCACGACATTTTCACGGCGGAGCAATTCGAGATAGACGATATTCTCCAGTATCCGGCCCGTGTCCACTTCAGCTTTTGCACCCAAAACCGCCCGGCGCAAGCCGGTATCGACGGCATAATATTTCTCGAGATTCTGCAAAAGTTTCTTCCCTTTTATATCGTACCGCGAGGCGGGATAGAGCAAAAAACTTTCCGTCAGCGCCGAAAGGTAATTGACGACAGTCGGGCGCGAGACCGCTTGATTATCGGAAATCATGGTGTCCGATATGCTCTTCGGCGAAGTGAAGTTCCCGATGTTATCCAGCATAAAGCGCATGATATTCTCCGCGGTTCTCACGTTACTCATTCCCCGCCGCGTCATGACATCTTTTATCATGACGGTATTAAATATTCCCGTCAGATAATCGCTTGTCACATCAGTCTTCGCATTTTTCACGAAACTCGCGATCTGCGGAAACGAACCATAGGACATATAATCCTGAAATAGCTGCGTCGTATCGGGATCGTTATAGGCGGACACATATTCCTTGAATGAAAACGGCAGCATTTTTATTTCTATGTAGCGGCCCGAAAGCAGGGTCGCAAGCTCCGATGACAGAAACCGCGCGTTTGAACCGGTCAGATAGATGTCGGTGTTTTTTTTCGCGTGAAGCCCGTCCACCATTTTTTCAAATTCCGGTACGTTTTGTACTTCGTCCAAAAAAATATAGTTCATTTTATCGGATAAAAGCCGTGAACGTATCTGGTCGTAAACCTTGCGCCATTCATATTCCGCTTCTATCGCTTCCGGTTCCTCGAAGTTAATAAAGATTATTTGGTTTCGAGATACCTTGGACGCGAGTAACTCATCTTTGAACATCTCCAGTACGGTGCTTTTGCCGGAACGCCGAACGCCGGTCACGACCTTGATGACATGTTCATCGCGTAGTGCGCGTAATTTTTTCATGTATGTTTCACGTTTTATCATAATAAACCTCTCTATTGTTTGCATAAATCATTTCGTGTAAATTATATTGCACTTTTTCGCAAAAAGCAAGAAAGTGCAAAAATATTTGCACTTTTCCGGGATGCCGCTCTGCCAAATAAGCATAAATACTGTTTGCAAAACAACATTTTCTTGTGTTAAATATATGGACATTTTTCGAAATGGAAATATAATAATAGTATAGAACATCTTTAGCCTTTCGGCTGATTCTTTGTGTAGGCAATTCTCGGCCGCGGCGCCCCGCGCGCTGCTCCGCGAAGGTCGTTAAAACAGTTCATTTTACAATTACATATGATATGAAAGGAAGGTACGGACTATGTCTGAGTATTTCAAAACCACCCCCATCGCGAACATGACGGGAGCCTACGACGTGAAAGGTAAAAACGTTGTCGTTACGGGCGGGAATCGCGGTATCGGTCGCGGGATTTCCACGGCTTTCGCGCAGAGCGGCGCCAACGTCGTGATCCTCTGCCGCAATTACGAATCCGGCAAGGCTGCCGTCGATGATTTCGCGCAGTACGGCAACCGCTATGACTGCTACCAGTGCGATATTTCCGATCTCGAAAGCGTCAAGGCCGCCGCGAAGAAGGTCTTTGAATTTTACGACCACGTCGACGTGCTCGTGAACAACGCGGGCGTCGCGACCACGACCGATTTTCTCGATCCCGACAAGGGTCTGTCGGAATGGCACCGCATTATCGATACGAACCTGCACGGCGTCGCGAATGTTATCAGCGAAATCGCGCCGAGCATGAAGGCGGCGGGACTCGGCGGTGAGATCATCAACATTTCATCTGTCGGGGGAGTGCGCGTTTCCGGCTCGAAGGACCATCACAATTCTCCGTACAACGCGTCGAAGGCGGGCGTCGATATTTTCTCGCGCTATCTCGCGGTGACGCTCGGCGACCACGGCATCCGCGTGAATTCCATTCAGCCCGGCCCCATCCATTCCGATTTGGATAAGGATCTTCCGCCGAGCTTTATACAGGCGATCGAGCACGAGCTTCCCGTGCACCGTTTCGGCGAACCGATAGAGATCGGCGCTCTCTGCGTCTACCTTTCGTCACCGGCCGGCGCGATGATAACGGGCGTCAACCTGCCGATGGACGGCGGGCTGCTCACCGTACACTGATATGTGTGATGTTATACCAACGCTTATTTGTTCGGGGACGGCCTTTGCTCGGCCCTGCCTCGCAAATATGCCTCGGTGCGCGCGCTGCATGGCAGCTCGTATGCGCGCAACGCCCCTCACAAATCAGCATGTTATAACATCGGATAAAACAACGGAACTTGAAACCCAAATATTATTGTATGGCAGAAATGAGGGATAACAACATGGCATCGTTTAACAGATACACACATCTTTTTACGCCGCTGAAGGTCGGCACGACGGAATATAGGAGCCGCGTTGAATTCTCGCCGATGGTCTGCGATATGACGTCCGCGTCGGGCGAACCGACGCAGGGCTATATCGATTTCGTCGAGAAACAGGCGGAGAGCGGCGTGTCCATTATCCATCTCGGGGCCACACCGGTCGATCAGAAGAATTCCGTCGATTACCGGGCGGAACTCGACGTGACGAGCGAGGACAAGATCGCGGGACTCGTGATGATCGCGGAGGCCGCGCACCGGCACGGATCAAAGATTTCCGTCGAACTCGTTCACGCGGGACGCGGCGCCGACCCCGATTTGATTACCACTGAATACGCAATCGCGCCGTCGAACTTTTCCATTCCCGGCAAGCCCGCGTACATAAAAATTATGGACAACCGCGATATCGACGAGGTTATCGACGCCTTCGTCGATTGCGCGCTACGGCTTCAGCGCTGTAAATTTGACGGCGTGCTGGTCCACGGCGCCCACGGCAATCTGATCGCGCAGTTCCTCTCACCCCGGACAAATACGCGGGACGACGAATGGGGCGGCTCGCCCGAACGCCGCAGACGATTCCCGCTGAAACTGCTGAAAGCGATGCGCGAGGCGGTCGGCCCGGATTTCGTGCTTGAGCTTCGCATTTCCGGCGACGAAATATTCCCGGACGGCATGCACACGCCGGAGGTTATCGACTTTCTGAAAGAGGCGCAGGAATATATCGACATCGTCAATGTTTCCGCGGGCCTTATCGTTGAGGAATTCGGACGGTTTTACAGTATGCCGCCCTACTTCCGCAAGCGCGGCGCGAACGTCCCGTTTGCGAAGGCGATAAAGAACGATCCCGATATTCATATTCCCGTCAGCGTTGCCGGCGGCATGATAACGGCGGATATGGTCGAGGAATATATCGCGAGCGGCGATATCGACGGCGTTTCGATGGCGCGCGCCCTGCTCGCCGACCCCGATATGCTGAACAAGAGTTACCGCGGCCTTGACGATGAGATACGGCCCTGTCTGCGCTGCTGGATGTGCGCCGGCGGTTACGGAACGCATATCCATTGCGCCGTCAATCCGCAGCTCGCGCGCACTTTCCGTTACAGCAAGGTCTGGAAAGCCGATACGAAAAAAAAGGTCGTCGTTGTCGGCGGCGGCGTCGCGGGCACGCAGGCCGCGCGTACGCTTATTGAGCGGGGGCACGACGTCGTTCTCTTTGAAAAAGGCGGCGAACTCGGCGGCCATCTGACGTCCATCAGCCAGTTGCCGTTTAAGGACGATATGCTGTTTTATACGCAGTGGATCGGCCGCGAAACGAAGCGGCTCGTCGGCGCGGAAAACATCCGTCTAAACACGGAAGCCACGGCCGAAAACGTGATGGCGGAGAATCCCGACGCGATAATCGTCGCCGTCGGCTCGGTTCCGGCCCGCCCGCCCATTCCAGGGCTCGACGCGGGGAACGTGTTTAATGTGCTCGACGTCGATTCCGGCCGCAAAAACATACCGGACGGCAGCACGGTCGTGGTCTGCGGCGGCGGTCTGTCCGGCTGCGAATCCGCTCTCGCCCTCGCGATGAAGGGCTGCGACGTGACCATCGTCGATATGATCCCCACGAGCGAATTTGCTCAGGGCGGTCACGACCTCTCACGCAGCATGCTACTCTTTATGCTGAAAAACAACCGCCTCGATATTATGCGGGAACGCGACCCCGAAATGAAGGAAGGCACGGTCGAGCTTATCGGCAGCAGTTTGGTGCGCTCCATCGAAAATGGCACGGTGGTTATCGAGGATAAGGACTGGAAGATGCGCACGCTTGAGGCCGATTACGTCGTCGAGGCGTTCGGCATGAAGAAAAACCAGGAGATGATGGACCGCTTCTTCGAGCTGATCCCCGACGTCTACTATGTCGGCGACTGTTTGGCGGTGGAGAATATCATGAACGCAAACTTTACGGCATACGACAGAGCGAGTAACGTCTGAAAATGCCTATTACAACCGGCTCGCGCGGCGCTTCCGCGCGGGCCTCTCTCTCCGCGAGGTTACAAGAGGTACCGTGCATGACTATGAAAATAAATATCAAGGCGGATAAGACGACGCTGAAGGCGGCCAGCCTTATGGGGCCGCGGGCGGGTCTGCCGACGTCGGTCGAAAGCGGCGCGGACGGGAAGATCACGCGCATACGCCCCTACTACTACGACAAGGATTTTGACTGGGAAAGCCTGAATCCCTGGTCGATCGAGGCGAAGGGACGGGTCTTTGAGCCGCCCCGCCGCACACTGCCGGGCGT
This sequence comes from Eubacteriales Family XIII. Incertae Sedis bacterium, assembly GCA_031263875.1. Taxonomy (GTDB): domain Bacteria; phylum Bacillota; class Clostridia; order Peptostreptococcales; family Anaerovoracaceae; genus JAITEX01. The sequence goes on from JAISEX010000009.1 coordinate 8,714, forward strand.
CTATTATACCTCGTATAAAAAGCGCGTGTATTCCGAAAACCGGGTCCGTTATCCGCTGAAACGCGTGGATTGGGATCCCGCGGGCGAGCGCAATACGCAGAACCGCGGCAAGAGCCGCTATGAGCGCATCAGTTGGGACGAGGCAGCCAGTCTGATCGCCGGTGAACTTCTGCGGATCAGGGAGAAATACGGCATGTCCGCCGTGCTTGCGGAGGCCGATATGCATGGCGAGGGAAAACATCTCGCGCCGTCGCACGGCTGCATGAACCGTCTGCTCTCACTGCTCGGCGGTTACACCGTCCAGATGCGGAATATGGACAGTTGGGAAGGCTATTCGTGGGGCTCGAAGAACGTCTGGGGCGGGGAGCCCGTCGGCGAGATGCAGCCCTCCGGCAACGCGTGGCCGGACGTCGCGAAGAATGCCGAGATGCTGCTTCTCTGGGGCGGCGATCCTGAGGTAACGCCCGTGGGCTTCGACGGTTATATGGCGAGTAGGCTCAGTCAGTGGCTGCACAGCCTCGGCCTGAAATTCGTCTACGTCGATCCCGCGCTCAATTATTCCGGCTGTTATCAGGCCGACAAGTGGATACCGGTGCTGCCGAATACGGACGCCGCCCTGCTGCTTGCCATCGCCTACGTGTGGCTGACGGAAGAAACCTACGATAAGGATTACGTGAAAACGCATACGGTCGGCGCGGACGAATTCTTCGGTTACGTGCTCGGCAAGGCGGAAGATGGCGTGCCGAAAACGCCCAAATGGGCGAGCGAAAAATGCGGCGTACCGCCGTGGACTATCAAAGCCCTTGCCCGCGATTGGGCGAGCAAGGTGACGAGTTTTACGATCGGCAACGGCGGTCCCGGGATCAGAGGGCCGTTCTCCACGGAACCCGCGCGCCTGCAATCGATTCTGATGGGAATGCAGGGGCTCGGTAAGCCGGGACGCCACCACGTGAAATGGCTCGAGTGGAACCTGCACACGGACATCTATCCGATGCCGCACCAACCCGCCGGAAAACTCGAAATCCCGCACCGCGCCGAGATCGTGCGCCCACCGCAGGCGGCAGGCGATATGAATCAGGTCATGATGGGCGGTCTTATGGAGGAAATAGCGGGTACCCTCGAAAATAAGGACGACGCTGCGCTGTTCTTTGAAAAGGGTAAAGAGGAAGGCCGTTACCGCCTGTCGGAACGCGCAAAGGGTATCAGCGAGCTGATGGAGCTTTTGAAGATAATCGAACAGCCGCCGCAGCAGTCGATACCAAAATGCCTCGTTCACGACGCGATACTCGACGGAAAGGCCGATTGGTGGGGCCTGTATTCGTTCTGCGGACCCGCCGAGGAACAGTGGGTGCATCACACCTATCCCGCCGAGGGCTGCTCGAATATCCACGCGATCTGGACGGATTCACCGTGCATGGTCACATGCTGGAACGACGGCTTCCGCATTGCGAAAGCGTTCCGCGACCCGTCAATCGAGTTTATCGTCGCGCAGCAGCCGTGGCTCGAAAACGACTGCATTCTCGCTGACATCGTCCTGCCGGTCCAGACCAAGTTTGAACTCGAGGACATCTCCGATGATACGGGCGGCGGCGTCTTCGCCTCCGTCTTCCACGAATATCCCTCCTGCCCGCCCGTCGGTGAATCGCTCGACGATTTCGACTGCGTGGCGGAGGTCGCGCGAAAGCTCGGCGAGGATTACTTCAACGCCTACACGGGCAATAACATGCCGAAGGACAAGGTGCTGGAGCTCTTTTATCAGGGGAGCGGCGCGGTGGAGATGGATCCCGACGACAGCTTCCATAAGAAGGACATCGTCGTCTTCCCCGCGATACCGGATATTCAGGACTTTGAAAAATATCCGCCGGGCCTCCGGCGCTTTGCGGAGGATCCCGACAATAACCCGCTGACGACGCCGACGGGAAAGCTGGAATTCACCTCGACGAAAATCAAGGAACTCTTTCCCGACGATAAGGAGCGGCCACCCTACCCGCAGTGGGTCGAAAAAAGCGATCTGCACGACGAGCGTCTTTCGAGCGAACGCGCCAAAGATTACCCGCTGCTCTGCATGTCGAATCACGGGCGCTGGCGTTTCCACGCGAACCTCGATGATATTACGTGGCACCGCGAAGTCGAGACGATGAAGATCCGCGGCGCGGACGGCTATCAGTATGAGGCGGCGTGGCTGCATCCCACAACGGCGGCAGAACGCGGCATCGCGCATGGCGATATTATCAAGGTGCATAATGAGCGCGGCACGGTGCTCTGCGGCGCTTATGTAACGGAACGGCTCGTGCCCGGCGTCGTCTTCGTCGACCACGGCTCGCGCTTCGATCCGATCGACGCGGAGGGGATAGACCGCGGCGGCGCCATCAA
>JAISEX010000040.1 GCA_031263875.1 Eubacteriales Family XIII. Incertae Sedis bacterium
CGGCTGACGCGCGGATGCAAACCGGCTGGATAAAGCTCTACGGCAGTTGGTATAGCTTGGCTCCCGACGGTAAAATGCAGTATGGCTGGCAGACGGTAGGCGGCATCTGGTACTATCTCAGCGATGCCGACAGCGGTATCAGGCGGAGCGTGTGGCAGAATATAAACGGCACGTGGTACTATTTCGGCGGCGTCGACGACGGCGGGATGCGGACCGGGTGGGAAAAGATCGGCGGCACGTGGTATTACTTTGGCGGTGCCGACAGCGGCAAGATGCGGACCGGATGGCAGAAAATTGACGGCTCGTGGTACTTTTTCGCGTCAAGCGGCGCGATGAAGACCGGATGGCAGAGCATAAACGGCGCGTGGTATTACTTTGGCGGCGCGGACAGCGGTAAGATGCGGAGCGGCTGGCAGCGGATCGGCGGGAAATGGTATTACTTTGGCGACGCGGACAGCGGCAAGATGCGAACCGGCCTGCAGAAAGTAGGCGGCAAACAATACCGTTTTAACGCAAGCGGCGTGTGGATCGCGTAACGGCGGACGGTGGTAACGAAATTAAAATGAAAGACAGATGGCGTAAAGGCAAGTTCATTTATAATTAACCAGTTTCCACATTATTCCATGCGGCTAATTTCATTATAACTTTAACGCTTCCCGCCTCGGAAGGTTGCCCGTAACCGCAGCGGAGCTGCCGCATTATAAGGTAAAACAGAATAGCGAAACGGCTGCGGGCGAAGCGAATGTTGCCGCGTGGCGCTCTTTTGCGAAGAAACCGGAGCTTCGATGAGCGAGGTCAGGAATTACATACTTTTATATTAAAGACATCCGGGCGCGCTTGCGCACCGCGTCCCGGCGCTGTTACCCGGCGAAAACCGTACCGAACAGTTTGGACGTCAAATCGGCGTAGCTGTGAAAATCTATAATGCCGTTTGAACCGAGTAACTGCACGGACACGGCCAGAACGATCACGCCGATCACGAAGAAGGATATCTTCTTCCGGAAACCGGAGCGTGATGCTTTCTTTTCTCTGTCCGTGTTTTCCTGTGTATCGGCTGCCGGCAGCACGCTTTCGGCAAGCCCGATATCCGGCGCGTGCACATTGTTATTCGGCGAAGAAAGTTCCGGCGGCGCGTATTCACTGATCCAAAGACCGTCGAGTTCCGGTGTCGAGAGCAGCGGCGCGACCGATTTCAGCTCAGGAGATTGCGGCCTGAAAGGTTGCGGTGTGAAAGGCTGGGGCGCGGTGTCCCGGCTTAATTCGGCCCGCATTTCCGCAAGCGTTTCTTTGACTTTTTCGGCGATGACGCTGTCGATATAATCGTAATAGTCATACAGCGCTGAAACGTCGATTTTTCCGTTTTCATCCGGCGTTATAACCGGCATGCGTGTTGTTGTATCCATATTCCCTCAGTGTCCCCGGCATAAAATTCGTTTTATACCATGGCTGTGCGCGATTTCAAACAAAGCGCGCAATAATCGCGCGGCATAAAGTCTGAATCACCTCCATACGGCATTGAAATTGCGAGCGAGCGGCTCACTCACGCGCAAAGCGGCAGGGAAGCAATTACATCATTATACTAGTATCATATCAAACGGAGATTTTCCGGTCAATGGGCGCATGGTGTATAATGGAGGTCGAAGCAGTCGAAAGGAGTTGAATCTGGTATAAATATGGGAATGGATTTTAACACGATAAAAAACGTCACGGACACCTACACGGCGCATACGTATGCGCGTTACGATGTGGCGATAACGAGCGGGCGGGGCGCGCATGCCTTCGGTCCCGACGGCAAAGAGTATATAGATTTTACATCGGGGATCGGCGTCAATATCCTCGGTTTCAGCGATCCGGGGTGGGCGGCGGCGGTGTCCGAGCAGGCCGCGAAGCTGCAGCACAGCTCGAATCTTTTTTATTCCGAACCTTGCGCGGTCTGCGCCCGCCGGATGGCGGAGCTTTCGGGCATGGCGAATATGTTTTTCTGTAATTCCGGGGCCGAGGCCAACGAGGGTGCGATAAAAACAGCGCGAAAGTACAGCCTGATGAAGTACGCTTCGCCCGGTTCCGCTCACGATTTCAACAGATTTGAAATTATAACGCTCGACGGGTCGTTCCACGGCCGAACGATGGCGACGATCACCGCCACGGGGCAGGAATCGTTCCACAATAAGAACTTTTCGCCGTTTCTGCAGGGGTTCGCCTATGCGCGGCCGAACGATATCGCCTCATTGCATGAAAAAATATCGGACAAAACCTGCGCGATAATGATAGAATTTGTGCAGGGAGTCGGCGGCGTGAACGTGCTCGACGCGGAATACGTGGCGGAAATCGCGCGCGTGTGCGCGGAGCGGGACATATTATTTATCGCGGACGAGGTGCAGACGGGCGTGGCGCGCACGGGCAAGTTTATGGCGTACGAACACTTCGGCATCCGTCCCGACATCGTAACGGTCGCAAAGGGGCTTGGCGGCGGCCTGCCGCTCGGCGGTATACTGTTCGGCGAAAAGACGAAAGATACGCTGCAGCCCGGCGATCACGGTTCGACCTACGGGGGCAATCCCGTGGTCTGCGCGGGGGCAAGCTACGTTCTATCGCGGATCGACGAGGATTTTCTCGCGGAAGTCCGCAGAAAAAGCGCGGTCTTTACGGAGCGGCTTCTCTCGCTTCCCGGCGTTACCGGCCTCAGCGGTATCGGCCTGATGCTCGGCGTGGCGCTGCGGGCAGGAAACGCGAAACAGGTGGTGGACGCGTGCCGGGAAAAGGGTCTGCTCGTGCTGACCGCGGGAGAGCGGATACGGTTTCTGCCGCCGCTCGTGATTACCGACGCGGAGATCGCGGCGGGGCTGGATATATTCGCGGAAGTGCTCGCTGAAAGGGAATAGAGTAGGGGAATGACGGCTTATGTATAACGAATCGGATAACGACTCATTGCTCGAACTGTATATGTTTGAGGCAACCACCTTGCTTGACAGGCTTGACGGGGCGCTTGCGCGCATCCGGGAGAACGGTGCGTTTTCGCGCGCGGAAGACGCCGATGTGAAACGCATTATGGAAACGCTCAAAGGATCGTCGGATCTGATGCGTTTTGACCTTATTTCGGATATCGCGTTTGAAACGGAGCGTATGCTGGAAACCGTATCCGCGATAAGCCTCGGCGAGACCGACGCGGCGCGGCTTGCGGACTTGATGGCGCGGATCGCGGCCGTTATCAGGGCGGATCTTGACCGGAGAGAAAACGGGAAGCCCGAAACGGAGCGGCCCGACGAACTTTTCGCAGAGATAGCGGGTTTTTCCGAAACGCTCGATGCCGGAAACGCGGCGAAATCCCTGGCGGCGGAGCCGAAAGGTCAGGTTCGGATCCCGCCCGGACCGGAAAAAACACCGGCGGAGCAGAGCGAACCCGCGTTGTCGCGGTATATTCTGCACCTCTATTTTTATGAGGATTCGCGCATGGAAAACGTCCGGGCCTACTTGCTGACCGACCGGCTTTCCAAGAAGGGGAATATAAGCGCGGCCTATCCCCCCGATATCGAAAACGATACCGAGGCTTCCGAGTATATCCGGGAAAACGGCTATTATATCGCGCTCGACACCACGATGCTTCGCGAGCAGCTCGAGGCAATGCTAAAGGGAACGCTGTCCGTTGAATCGGTTTCGTTTACCGCGTCGATGCCGGAATCCGATGCGGAGAATCTGCCGGAACGCGCGGCTGTCCCGGCGAAGCCGGTTAGCGCGCCGGTAGCGGCTAAGCCTGTTATTACTGAACAAAAATCCGTTATCGCAGAAGCGGAACTTCCGGCCATGTCGAATGTTACGGCAGAACTTGCGGGAATCCCACATTTTACCACAACTGAACAAAAACCCGTTACCGTTACCGCGGAAGCGGAACTTCCGATCACGTCGGCTGTGCCTGATCCTGTTATTACGGAACAGAAATCTGTTTCCGCGGAATCTTCGGATAATCCACATTTTTCCATCATTGGCCAACAGCCTGCTATCGCGGAAGCGGAATCTCCTGCGCCTGTTGTTATTACGGAACAAAAATCCGCGCCTGAACCGCCGAAAAAATACGCGGAAGGCGCGAACGTCGAATGTATCAAAATATCGCTCGGCGGCGAACTCTACTCGTTGCCGATATCGTGCGTGCGCGAATCGTTTGCCGCGGAGAGCGGGCAGGGGACCTCGGTCACGCATCGCGGCAAAGCCTATCCGCTTATCGAAATCGGGAGCATTTTGGGCGTAAAAAACGCCGTCCGCGCGGTAAACGACGGCGTATTGCTGCTCGTTTCCGCGGACGAAAAGCAGGGATGTCTGCTGGCGGACAGCATTATCGGCACA
>JAISEX010000078.1 GCA_031263875.1 Eubacteriales Family XIII. Incertae Sedis bacterium
CAGGCCGTCGGCGGCGCGGTCGGCCATAATCCGATCTCAATCATTATTCCGTGCCACCGGGTCGTCGGCGCGAACGGAAGCCTGACCGGTTACGCGGGCGGCATCGCGACCAAAGTGAAGCTGCTCGAACTTGAGGGCGCGGATATGTCCGGCCTTTTCGTTCCGAGGAAAGGGACGGCGCTGTAAGGGGAAATAGAACGGAGCCGCACATCTCTGCGCGACCCCCGCTCTATTCATGCGAACTATACTTTATTAATTCGGCCTAGCTCACCCACACGCCATTTCCTTTGAACGTGGAGGTTTTCGCGCCGATATTCTGCTTTCCCGTCAGCATCTTGCCGTTCGAGCCAAGATAGTACCAAATGCCCCTGTCCTTTACCCAACCGAACTTCATCTCTCTTGAAGAATTATATTCTATTTGTTTTTACAAATAAAATATTTTCATTATATCGCATCTTCTGTTTCAAGCAAACAAACATGCGGCACGCAGCGGATCACCGCTTTCCACCGGAATAATTCACGACCCGTTAATAAATTATTCTTATCTACAAAAAGAAGAATCGCGGCTTTTTTGGTATAATGAAAGTGGTGGGGATAAGAGGATTGAGGTGAAGGCTTTGATACGGACAAAGCTCTATGTTATAAAGAGAATTGCCATAAACAGCATGACTATCGCGGCGGTGTTGATTTCGCTGACGTCGCTGGTCGTGCATCTGGTGCATATTCAGCAGGGGGAACGGTATTTCCTCGTGAACATACTCGACTTGATCCAGGTGCTGATCGCCTGGAATCTGTTCACGCGCAAGCGGCTGGCGTGGGCGATCTACACGGCGGCGATATCGCTGAAGATCATTTTCTATCTCCTGGACGGGGAATGGATCGAATTGGTGGATGTCGTCGACGTGGTGGTCAAGCTGAATCTCGCGGTCAATATTTACGCTCTGGCGGTCCTGATTATTTTTCACCGCAGTTTCAACCGGAAATCCGTCAAACTTCTGTCGCGTGAGGCGCTTGTCCCCGCGGGCATTATGGTTTTCGTCCTCGCGTTTATCTATTACCTGAAGCGCGATGCTTCCGAAATGTTCGACGTCATTTTGGGCGGCGGGTACACGCGGCTCGACCATGCCGCCGGCGTTACGTTCTGGGTGTGCGTCGTCGTTGCCCTGTATCTGCTGCTCCGTCCGGCCTTCGTTTCCGGCTGGCATTCCAAGTCGCAGCGGGCGTACGCGCGCGGCATTATCAAGCAATACGGCCAGAATCCTTCCGCGTACCTGATCCTCGAAAACGACAAGATATTGTATCTCGGAAAGGACGTCGAGGGCGTTATCGGTTACGGCGTTGTCGGGAGCGTGGTGGTGGTCCTCGGCGATCCGGTCTGCGCGGACGAGGATTTCGCGGCGCTTCTCTCGGAATTCAAGGATTTCTGTCTGTCCGGCGAGTATCAGTGCATTTTCCTCGGCGTTACCGATAAATATCTCGGCATTTACGAGAAATTCGGGTACGGCTCGGTCAAATGCGGCGAGGAACCGCGCTTCGAGTTCGAGCATTACCAGCTTGCGGGCGGTAAGATGGCGAAGATGCGCATGAATATCAATCACGCGGCGAAGGCGGGGCTCGAAACGTTTGAATATAAGCCGAACGAGCGGCGCGATATAAAACTCGAGAGACGATTGAAGTCCGTTTCGGACGAATGGCTGGGCGGCAAACAGATCGGGCAGATCAGCTTTTCGCTGGGAACCGTCGGCCTCGATAATCCGATGGACCGGCGGTATTTTTACGCGGCGGCTCCGGACGGGAAAATCGTGGCGTTCAATGTTTACACGCCGTTTCTCGGGGCTGACGGCTATATGGCGGATATTACGCGGCGCACGCACGACTGTCCCGGCGGCGCGACGGAAAAAATCATGTACGACGCTTTTATGACGTTCAAGGAGGAAGGCTATCACTGGGGCAGCATGGGGCTGGCTCCTCTGGCGAACGTCCGCGGCGAGGGCGTCAAAAACCCGCTGACCGCGAAGGTTCTGGACTTCATCTACCAGAAGTTCAACGTCTTCTACGGCTTTAAAGACCTGCACCGCGCGAAGATAAAATACAGCCCGACAAAATGGGTTCCGGGCTATTTCGCCTACAGCGGCAAGATACTGACGCCGCAGATGGCATACGCCCTGATCCGGGTGCAGAATACGGGCAAAATACGGGATTTCGTCAGCGATTTCATGCATATAATCAAAACGCGAAAGAAGCGGAAACGCGATGCGCAGGCTGCGGGGTAAACAGGAGCGGTGGCTCAAGCGGTCCTGCGTGATCCTTATTACCGCCGCGCTCGTCGGCGTGTTGATTTGGACCTACTGCGTTCAGCCATCCCTGTCGCGCGCCTTTGACAAGGCGTCGCGGAAGGAAATCCACGCGATGACCATCGGCGGCGTGCCCTTTGGCATGCCCTACCGCATCTATGCGCCGCGCGACGCGGGCGAGGGGCGAAGTTATCCCGTGTTTCTGTGGCTCTGCGGTTCGGGGCAATGCGGGACCGAGAACGTCAAGCAGGCCCGCTACGACCTCGGGATAGTGGACACGCTGATCGAAAAGCAAGCCGATAATGATTACCGGTGCATAATCGTCGCGCCGCAGATCCCGTCGGAATCGCTGGCGACCAACGGCGAGCTTCTGGCGGGCTATATGGCTCTCGTCGAGAAAGTTCAGCGGCAGTACCACGCCGACACCGCACGGCTGTACGTCGCCGGTTTTTCCATGGGCGGCGATGAGATATGGGAGCTGCTCGAACGCTACCCCGAAAGGATCGCGGCCGCCGTGCCGATATGCGGCGGCATCGGCGATCCAGACGCCGCCGAAAAATTCAAAGACGTGCCGGTCTGGGCCTTCCACGGGAGGCTGGATCTCGCCTATCCCGTCAAAACGGCGCGCGCCATGGTAAACGCGCTTACGGCCGCCGGCGGGAACGTGCGCTACACCGAATACGCCTTCGCCGGGCACGTCTGCTGGCATCTGGCCTACGAGGAACCCGAACTGCTGCCGTGGATATTTTCGCAGACCCGGCACGAGACTGAAACGGGCAGCGGGTACATATGAAATGATGAGAAGGTATAAAATGCCTGAATCCCGGGGTGCGGCGGGAATGTTACCGGGAGTATTGCCGGGAATGTTATCGGGAATGTTATCGGGAATGCGAAAATTCCATATAATGGAAACAGGCGTCACTTCATTTACCGTATGGCAAATCCAATGCGGGAAGTAAACGGCGTCAACCTGCACTTCCGGGATATCGGCTGCGGCCCGCCCGTCGTGCTGCTGCACGGGCATGGCCAGAGTAACCGCGTGTTCCGGCATCTCGAACGGCGCCTCGCGCATGACTGCCGCGTTATCCTGATCGACAGCCGCGGCCACGGGCTGTCCGAGCGCGGCGATAAGCCGCTTTCGATCCCGCTGATGGCGCGGGACGTCGCGGCCGTTATGGACAGGTTGGAGATCGAACGCGCCGCCATCGCCGGATTCAGCGACGGCGCAAACATCGCGCTGCAAATGGCCGTCGATTTTCCGGCCCGAACCGATTGCGTCGTCGCGATAAGCGGGAACGCCCGCCCCGAAGGGCTGAAACCCTCCTACCTCCGGCTGCTCCGCGCGCGCAAACGCCTAGATCGGAAGAGCA
>JAISEX010000111.1 GCA_031263875.1 Eubacteriales Family XIII. Incertae Sedis bacterium
CAGCGGGTTGGGTGGGGCGATATCGGGTCTTATTAAACGGATAATTATAGCAACACGCATGAAGCGAGAGTTTCGCGACAAGCCTGTTGCAAAAGATAAAGAGGTAACAGAGGAAGGAGCATTAAGAGAATGAAATTTTGGTTTATCGCCGGTTCGCAGTTTCTCTACGGAGATGAAACCGTGGCGCAGGTGGAAAAGGGCGCGGCCGAGATCGCGGCCGGGCTGAAACTTCCGTGGCCGGTGGAATACAAGGGCGCTGTCACCACGACCGCGGAGATCGAGCGGATCATAAAAGAGGCGAATTACGACGACGAGTGCGCCGGGATCATCACCTTTTGCCACACCTTTTCACCCTCGAAAATGTGGATCAACGGCCTCACGCTGCTGCAAAAACCGTGGCTGCATTTCCACACGCAGCTCAACGAAGCCATACCCGACCAAGAGATCGATATGGATTATATGAACCTCCACCAGTCGGCGCACGGCGACCGCGAGCACGGCTTTATCGGCGCGCGTCTCCGGCTTCCCCGCAAGGTCATCGCCGGGTATTGGAAGGACTCCGCGACGTTACAGCGCATCGCCGACTGGCAGCGGGCGGCCATCGGAGCGGTCTTCGGCCGGAAGCTGAAAATCGTGCGGTTCGGCGATAATATGCGCGAAGTCGCGGTAACCGAGGGCGACAAAGTCGAGACGCAGATCAAGTTCGGCTGGCAGGTCAACACGTGGGGCGTCGGCGATCTAGCCGGTGAAATGGAGCGGGTCACCGATGCCGAAATACAGGCGTTGATGGCTGAATACCACACGCTCTACGATTATGACGACAAAGATGTTAAAGCGATAGAATACCAGGCGCGCGAAGAAATCGCCATCGAGAAAATCCTGGTTCGCGAGGGCGCGTCGGCTTTTACGAACACCTTTGAGGATCTGAGCGGCCTGCGGCAACTGCCCGGTTTGGCGACGCAGCATCTGCTCGCGAAAGGTTACGGTTACGGCGCCGAGGGCGACTGGAAAACCGCCGGCATGACCGCGACCGTCAAAGCGATGTATCCCGGCGGCGCGACCACGTTTATGGAAGATTACACCTACGACTATGCGAGCGGCCTGATCCTGGGTGCGCATATGCTCGAAGTCTGTCCGACCGTCGCCGCGGGAAAGCCCCGCATCGAGGTCCATCCGCTGGGCATCGGCGGGAAGGAGGCTCCGGCGCGTCTTGTCTTCGAGGGCAGGGCGGGGGCGGCTGTCGCCGCGTCCCTGATCGATATGGGCGGCAGAATGCGGCTTATCGCGGCCGACGTCGAGTGCGTAAAACCGACGCTGGCGATGCCAAATCTGCCGGTTGCCCGCGTGATGTGGAAGCCGCTGCCCGACTTGGAAACGGGCGCCGAATGCTGGATACGGGCCGGCGGAGCCCACCACACGGTGCTGTCCTTTGAAACGAACGCTGGCGTTCTGCGCGATTTTGCCCGCATTACCGGCGTGGAATTTGTCAGCATTAACGGAGATACCCGTCCCGACACGCTGGAAAAAGAACTGATGATGGGTGATATTATATGGAAATAACGGAGCTGAAAAAGCGCGTCCTCGAGGCGAATAAACTGCTGCCGAAGTACGGGCTCGTCACCTTGACGTGGGGCAATGTCAGCGAATACGACCCGGAATCGGGGCTGATCGCGATAAAACCAAGCGGCGTCGAATACGGGAGCATGACCGCCGCGGATATCGTCGTTCTGGATCGCGAGGGGCGCGTGATAGATGGCGAAGCGAAGCCCTCCAGCGACTGCCCGACGCATCTCGAATTGTACCGTAATTTCAGTGGGATCGGCGGCATCGTCCATACGCACAGCCGCTTTGCCACCGCGTTCGCCCAGGCGCGGCGCGGCATTTTGCCGCTCGGAACGACCCACGGCGATTATTTTTACGGCGAGATCCCCTGCACCCGCGATATGACGCCGGAGGAAATCAGCGGTGAATACGAACGGGAAACCGGCCGGGTCATCGTGGAATGCTGCGAGAATTACGCGGATATCCCGGCCTGCCTCGTCGCTCGTCACGGGCCCTTCGTCTGGGGCAGGGACGCGTCAGCCGCCGTCCATAACGCGGTCGTGCTCGAGGAACTGGCGGCAATGGCGTGGCACACCCTCGCGCTCGCGCCGGATACGGGCGCCATGGGGCGGGACCTGCTCGATAATCATTATCTGCGCAAGCACGGAGCGGACGCGTATTACGGGCAGAAATAAGAAGATCGAAGTGTGGAATAAGTTTCGTGCTTCGGCTTACACGTTTGTATGCGAAATGGGAAAGACGGCGCGTAAGCCTCATTAGACGTGTTACGAAACGCGTGACTTATGCGCGCATGGAATTCGGTAATAGACGGGTCGCGAAACACGTTGCTTATGCGCTAGTGGAATAATTCCCATTAACCGAAACCCGATCACACCGTCATCTCAATCTTGATGCGGTAAGTATTACAGCGGATCGAAGGCGCCGATTACCTTCTGTTACACATCCCACCGCAGGAAAGCCCACCTGATCAATCGCTGCCCGCCGCATTCCGTCGTTTTCTGGGCGTCGATGTATGAAAGTTCCGGATGACGCCCCCTGTCGAACAGAATATTTGCCGCATAGATAAAATCGGGCAGATAGGGGATGCCGTACACGGTATCGCCGACCTGGTGTTCCGCCCGCGGGCCGAAACGCGTCGGGATGGTGATGGCGGCGCGTCTTTTCGCCACCGACTCGAGTTTTTCGAGCGCATCGCCCAAATCGTGTACGATTATCGAACGTGAAGCGATGGCGATATCGACGGATTTTGGAGCTATCCCCGCCGATTGCCAGTCGTCTTCCCATCTGACAGCAATGACCGATATCCGGTGAGAAAGGCCGCTTTCCTCGGCGCGCTTTTTCAGCGCGGCGCGCATCCCCGGCGAAAAATCGCCGCACACGACCCGGTGCCCCCGTTCCGCAAGCGGAAGAGCCAATGCGCCGGTTCCGCTCCCCATATCAAAAACGGAGTCGCCGGGAGCGAGGTCAAGCCCGGCAAGGAACGCGCGGGCGTAATCGCTCGTATTTTGCCTCATTTCTGCCGGGGCGGCGAATGAATCGCCACCCCGCGAAATAAATTTCTCATGAAAAATGTTTCTGTCAACAGCAACATTTTCGATTTCTGTTTTTTCCCGCTCGTGAGGCAAAACGATTGAATTGCCTCCGGCGGCGTGTGAAAAGTTTTTCACACTTCTCGCGGCGTAATCAGCGGACCGCGCATCCCAGATCGCGCTGTCGTCGGGTTTGTTCCGCGCATTCGATCTGACGATCCATTCTTTGCGCCAGTCGACGGACCGGTCGTTTATCTGCATTTCACTTATCGCCTTCCCGCCGGAACACCGGATTTACCGCGTATCACCGCATCAGTTCGACTTCTATCACGTCGCCTGCTTCCGTCGGCTCCGGAATGAGCTTTGTAATATACAGACCCTCGGCGCGCATCGAATCGGCCGGACTGCCGCCAAAATGCGAAAGCGGGCGCGCCGTATATCCGTCCGCGGTCTTCTCGAGGCTGAGCCTGATGTACAGCTCGAAATTGGGCGGGCTCCCGATGCTCTCAGCAAGCCGCGCGCTCACCGTATGCCGTTTTCGCGGAGACAGCTCAAAGAACGAATCTATAATGGCGCGAACGCACCAGTCGAGCCCGCAGAAACAAGCAATGGGCGGCCCCGCAAGGTTTACCACCGGTTTACCGTCCATCAGCGCCAGCGCGAGCGGTCTGCCCGGCGCCGACGCGATACCGTGACAGATCAGTTCGCCCCGTTCGGCAAGAAGTGCGTGAGTATAATCTTCCGCGCCCTTGCTCGTGCCGCCGGAAAAGAGTATCACATCCGCTTCCGCGGCGGCCTGTGCGAGCGCGTCCCGGAGCGCGCCGGGGTCGTCCCGCACGATGGGATAGATAAGAGGTTCCGCGCCCATTTCGGCCAACAGATGCTCCGCCAATACCGTATTGGAACACACCGTCTGGCCCCGGGCCGGAATTTGCCCCAGCGGAGTCAATTCGCTTCCCGTCGGGATAAAGACCGCTTTGGGCCGGCGGTAGACCTCGATCTCACTGACCGCGCCCATAGCGATAGCCGTCAAATCCGCGGCTAAAAGCCGTGTCCCTTTCGGCGCAAGACGCAGACCGCGCGTGATCTTCTCCCCCGTGCCGAGTACGTTCGTCCCGCTCGTGACCGGTTCCGTATCCGGCAGGAAACGCAGGCCGCCTCCCGCCAAGAATTCCACCTCCTCCACCGCGATAACGGCGTCAAACGCGTCGTCAAAATCGTCGCCGGTATCGGCCCGCACGTAGTCGCGGCCAAGCGCCCACGCGGACGCATCCGGTATTCCCGCCTTGAAAGCCTCCGATTTAACGGCCACGCCGTCCATCTTTGACGCCCGCACGACGGGATCGTCTATAAGCGAAACCGCGTCCGCGGCGAGCACCCGCCCAATCGCGTCTTTCGTGCTGACGAACTCGGTGCGAACCGGCGCCTGCCATACGGCAAACAGCTTCGCCAGCACCTCTCCCCGCGTGGGGGAATTCTCCAGTATCCTCTTTTTCATGTAAACCGCCTTACCGAACGCTCTTGGTTACGCTATGCAGCAGCCGCGCAAGAGCTTCTTATACTTCATAATCTTTTTATAATATAGTATAACTCGCACAAAGAAAATTCGCGCGCCAACAAGCGCCTTTCGTTACCGGCAAAACGACCGGTTATCCGCAATAAATTTTCTTATCATATCCACATATACATCCGGGTGGCGCAGGCTGAGCTCGCCGTGCGCCATATTTTCCGCGATGCAAAGCCGGCTCTGCGGGATGGCCGTCCGCAGCTTTCGCGCCGATTCGAGCATAAACTTCCGCTCCTTGCCGCCGGCGAGGATAAGCGTCCGCGCGGCTGTCGTTGATATATCGGGGTTTAAGCCGTAGGAACCGTTGCTGAGCGCGATGTTGATAAGCGACTCTTTCGACATCTGTACGCTGTCCCGGTAATACTCGTCGAACATTTCAGCCGGGAGATTCAGGGCGTTCGCCTGCATCTTCGCGAACCGGCGGGATTTTATGACGCCATAGAAAACCGAATATGCCGGCGCGGCCAGAACCGGCACGGCCTTGACGGGGATCACCGACGCGCTTTCGATAATCGCGTATTCGGCGAGGCGCGGCCGCTGCGAAAGCGCTTCGATAACGATCTGCGCCCCGATCGAAAGGCCGGAAATGGCGAACGCTTTCCCGTCAAGATGCCGGTCGATAGAGGCGATTAGTTTGCGCACGGAATCCTGAATGCTGACGAACGTCGTGGCGGCGTCTTCGCCATGCCCGTCAATAACCGGCGCGATAACATGGTAATCCGCCGCGAGCAGGTCGATAATTCCCCGCAGCGACCACCACGACAGACCGCCGCCGTGCAGCGCGATAAACGCGGGCGCGTTTTTGTCACCGAATTCCTTAAAGAGCATGGGCCGCCTCCTTTTCCGGTAAGATACATCCGTGTTCTTTCATTTTATCATGGATAGCAGCGGTGAATTTACAGAACATGAAAATCATAAGAGCCATCGACATAACGCAATTGAATTATAATATGCACGATTGTGTATAAATAAGATACGTTTTCGCTTGTTGTGTTGTTTATCCCCTTTAGAGTTTAGTAATTGTCGGTTGTAAGGCGGAGCCGCGGTCAATATAGTAAGCTTATGAATTATTTATGCAGGTACGAATAGAGGTGATTTTTTTATGTTCAATAAACTTGGAAAGAAAAAATTTTTTGTTCCGATAGTTCCCGCGATCTTGATTTTTTGCTTGATTTCGCTCATCGCTTACCCGATGATGAAAATGACGCCTAAAGATTTACCGTTCGCTATTGTGTCGCTTGACGAAGGACAGACGACATCGCAAGGCGACATCAATCTCGGCAATCAAATTGTGTCCGGCGTTACGACGGCAGTTACCGAAGAATCACCCATCATATGGGACAAGGTTGATTCGGAGCAGGCGGTACATGAAGCACTTGATAATAACGAATACTACGGCGCGCTCGTTATCCCCTCCGATTACACGAAACAACAAATTGCCGCTCAGTCCGCTGATGCTGATCTTATCGACGGTCTGCCTGTGATA
>JAISEX010000131.1 GCA_031263875.1 Eubacteriales Family XIII. Incertae Sedis bacterium
TGGTCAGCGGCGTCATCTCCCAAAAGCAGATAACGAAATCCTTGAGCGGCGGAAAAACTTCCTCCGTATAACGCAGGGCTTCGGCAAGCCGTTGGTTGAGGATAAACGGTATTTGCACCGGATAATACATAGTCAGGCTCCTTTTTTCGGCGCTTTGCTGCTGAGAAGTAGTATACCACCGGAAAGTGCTTTTTGAAACCGCGCGGTAGATTTCATCACGACGAATTCGGCGATAGAATCAAGAAAAACCCCGCGATAGCACGAGGTTTTTCAATGCTGTCATAATAAGAATCCGGTGGGGTGACACATCCCACATCTCCTATCCTCCTGCGAGGGGTGACGGCTGCCTGTTCCGTCCTCAAATTCTTATCGTAAACACAGTATGATTCAGTGTGTTAATAGTATAACCTGAAGTAATAAATTATGTCAAGACTTTTACCGTTCCTTTTTTGAGGTAATTATCAAGGCGGCTCTCCGTTATAACATACAGGGAGCGCACAAAAAGCACACCTTTTTTTGTCGCGCGAACAGCAAGTTTCACGTTCTCATTTTCAAAAGTGAACTCCTTAACGTAAACTACGGTGCCGTCGGTCGGACGTAAACCGACATAATCGGGCGTATTAATGATTTTAGCGATATATTTTCCGTAACGGGCATAATCCTTCGGATGCCGGTTTTGAATGTGGTTGATCGTAGATTCGCTGAGCAGTATGGGGCTGTCGACGGGAACAACATCCAGTATCACAGCAACTTTGGGCGTGATTTTACCGATCTGTATAATTGTATTTTTCGTTTTTATCATTTTCTTTCGATTTACCATGTTGTTATTTATTATCTCTGGTTCCATATAATCCATTCATCTTTTAATGATATCATTACTTTGGAATATAATCAATATTTTTTAAATCATTTGAGTATTTGGATATCGTATCAGTCAATAATGATTTTTTGTTTCCGGCGCGCTCAAGGTGTTGGGGGACGGCAGGAGGAGAGAGCTTGCGTAATGTTCTCCTTTTCGCTTCTTTTGTTGTATATGCGGGAAACTGATACGCCGTGTAATGGCGAGTATGCTGGGTACTTTTCTCGCGTATGCCGCGCACGGTAGAGCGCCACGGGCTAACGTTCGCTGCGCTCACTCCTCCGCTCGGCTTTGCCTCGCTTCGCTGTCCTGTTTTACATTGTGGCTAAAGCCGCGTAAAACAGGCAAAGCCCTGCGCTCCTCGATGTGCGAGGTACGACGGAGCTGAAGCTCCTGTACCTCTGCCAAGGGATTGGAGGGGTGCGCAGCCGCCGCGAAGCAACGTTCGCTGCGCTCACTCCTCCGCTCGGCTTTGCCTCGCTTCGCTGTCCTGTTTTACATTGCGGCTAAAGCCGCGTAAAACAGGCGGCCGAAGCCCCGCATGCGCTGTTTTACATTGCGGCTAAAGCCGCGTAAAACAGGCTCCGGTGGGGCACTCAAAAATAAGAGGTTGCTTTTGTCACAGCCCGCGCGAGAGATCGTTCTGCAGCCAGTGACAAATTCATGTTGACTGCCCCATGCGCCCGAATTATTGACGGTGAGTGCTCTCGTTTTTCGGCCGAGAGGATTGCGGGGCGGGGCCCGCAATGACACTGTTACCTAGAAATCCCGTAAATGTGATATGATAAAGATGAGCGTCCGTGGGGGCAGGGCGCTGTTGTCATTATTTTGCATGAGAGGGGACCGCATGAATACCGAACAGTTGACCGAGGACCAGAAACTCCATCGCCGCAAGATACATCCGCCGAATTTCCTTATCTATAATATTCTCGTGAGGCTGGTGGTCAAACGGTTTATTATGAAGAATCTGGAGGTGTGCTTTAACAGCAGCATTGATATCAAGGATTACAAGGGGCCGTTTATCATCGTCAGCAATCACGCGTCGCGGCTCGATTATGTGTACTCGTCGATCCCGTTTCTGCCGCGTCCGCTGAATTTCGTTTCGGGCTATAATGAGTTTTTCCGCTCTCATCTCGCGTTTATCTTTCGCCTGATGCAGGTTATCCCGAAGAAGAATTTCATCAGCGACACGTATACGATCCGGGCGATGAAAAACGTATTTGAGAAAAAGGGCGTCGTCGTGCTGTTTCCCGAGGGCATGAGTTCGATTTCCGGCGGTAATCAGCCGAGCGCGATCGCGAGCGGGAAAGTCCTGAAGCATTTCGGCGTGCCGGTGGTGCGGGTCCGCATAAAGGGCGCGTATTTCGTCAGTACGAAGTTCGATCTCGCGGAGCGTCCCGGCAGGGTGGACGTCGATATCGACCCGCTGTTTACGCCCGAGCAGCTCGCGCGGCTCGACGCGGATGAGATACAGCGCCGGCTCGATGAGGCGATCCGGCAGGACGATTACGAGTGGAACAGGCAGATCCACGCTTCGTACCGGGCGGAAAACGGGATGGCGGCCGGCTTGCACACGCTGCTCTACCGCTGTCCGAAATGCGGGTGCGAATTCGAGATGAAGGGTGAGGGCGACGAGATTTTTTGCCGGCGGTGCGGTAACGGCGCGAAACTGACGGATACGTACAAGCTTATTCCGCGCGATACCGCGTCGGTGGCGCCGCGAACGCCGCGTGTCTGGTATGACGAGCAGCGCCGTGAGGTGCGCGAATGGGTGGCGGCAGGCGGCTGGGAACTGCGCGAGCGCGTCAGCCTCGGTCTGCTGCCCGAATACGGATTTTTGAAGGATCAGAAGACGTCCGAGATCGCGGGCGAAGGCGAGCTGGTGCTGAATGACGAGGGTCTGCATTATACGGGGACGCGCAACGGGGAGCCGTGGTCGTTCGA
>JAISEX010000139.1 GCA_031263875.1 Eubacteriales Family XIII. Incertae Sedis bacterium
GGTATCTTAAACGCGATGTTGAAGCCCGCAAGCAGCATGCCGAGCGGGATCGCTATGGCGATAATGACGGCACACAGCCGCCCGAGGAATTTCGCGCGGGTCACGGCGACGTCTACGAGCACGTCATCGTAGGCCGGCAGATTTTTTCTAATGTTTTTCCGTACGCTGGAATTCCTCATTTTTCAATAAGGATATCGCGTTTTTCGGGGTGCTCATCGAACCATTTGATCGCGTACGGGCAGATAACGTCCGCTTTCTTGCCGGCGGCTTTGATCACATCGTATGCCGCGCCTGCGAGCTGCGCCGCGACGCCTTGTCCGCGCAGCGCGGGGTCGACAAAGGTATGGTCTATCAATACCGTGCCGTCTTCCGTGTTCGGGAAGGTGATTTTAGCGATAACGGCTCCGTTGTCGTCCACGGTATATATGCAGTTTGAATCTTTCGTGAATTCCATAAGAAAATCCTCCTGAAAATATTATACACCATCGAGTGGGGAGGGTGGCGGCGAAGGTCGAGAGTGGCCTTGCCGCATGATATACAGTTACGCGGTTTATTGAGAGATTTGTGTGGGCGCATGGGGCTGTCCTCAAATAAATGAAGTGGCCCAATCGTTAAAATTTTAACAATTAAAATATCTTAACTATGAATATGATAAGACAGCCCCACCGGGCTCTGCGGGGCTCCGCTTCGCTTCGGCCCCGGCGCTAAGAACGTGCGCTTGGGATATGAAGTGCTCGGCTCTCGGTTTTCGGCATTACCTTGCGGCTGCGCCCGCGCCGTGGCTGCTGCGCACCCCTTCTATCCCTTGGCAGAGGTACAGGAGCTTCAGCTCCGTTGTACCTCGCACATCGATGAGCGCAGGGCTTCAGCCCGTGGCGCTCTACCGTGCGCGTCGCTCGGCTGACGCCTCGCTCCCTTGTGCGGGCAAAGTACACAGCGCACTCATCCTTCCACCGACGAATGAGCCTATCGCGTAAACACCAAAAGAAACGAGAAAAAGGCTTGACGTAAGCCTTCTCTCCATGCCGTCAGCCTCAGATAAACTTGCGCATCAAACCGCGGATCCGCTCGTCGACGTTGGCGGAATCGATGCCATTTTCGGCGATAAGGCGCTTTACGGAGGCGACGGTATCGGGATTTTCCATATCGGCGCGACCGCTCATAACGGCCATGCGGCGCCCCACGCGGTAGACGGTTTGGTCTTCGGGCGAAAGTTCGAGAAACCAGCGGACGGCGGCGAGCATCCGCTCCTTGTCTTCGGGATATGTGCCGGACGCTTCGGGCAGCAGGTTCACGATATGGTCGTTTGCGAGAACGTAACTCGTCACGTCCAGAGCTTCGAGCAGCTTGTACAATTCGGCGGCGCCGCGGACGTCGTTTATTTGCGTAAATTTGCCGCTGCGCACATCTTCGGCGAGCGGCGCGCGGCCCGGGACCGAGAGCGTGCGTATTCTGATAAAATCGGGGTCGATATGGTTCAGCGCGTCGGCGGATTCGAGGGCGTGTTCGTCGCTCAGTTCAGCGCCGCCGAGCCCGATAATGTAGTATTCGGACAGCTCCATGCCGGCGTGCTTGATTTTCAGTCCGGCGTCGATATGTATCTGCTTAGTCGCGCCCTTTCGCATAAAGTCGAGGACGTTGTCTGAGGCGGACTCCATGCCGATGTGGACGCGGTCAAGACCGGCCGCGCGCAGCAGCGCGAGATCCGCATCGGATTTGCTCAATATGGTGGCGGAACGCGCGTAGGACGTGATGCGTTCTATGTGCGGGAACCGTTTTTTTAGATGGTGAAGTATCGCGAGAAGATCGTCCGTCTTTGTCAGCATGGTGTTGGCGTCCTGAAGGAACACGGATTTGAGACCGTAAGAATACCAGTGCAGGGCGGATTCCGCGGCCCGGATATTTTCGGGACGCTCCATTTCGGCGCGTAAAGACGAGAACGCGGCGCTACGCCGCGTGGGCGCGAGCTCCTCGATTTCCCTGAGTTTGCCGACGAAATGCGCGATATCGTCTATATCCTGGATCACGTGCTCGCGCCGCCTGATGCTAAAGCTCGTCCCCTTGTAGAGGGTGCAGAACTTGCATTTGTTCCAGGGGCAGTTGCGGGTCACGCGCAGCATCAGGCTCGTCGCCTCACTCGGCGGGCGGATCGGACCGATTTCCGCGCCATCATATACCGGAATTGCCGCGCCGGGGTGGGCCGATCCTGCCGCTTCGCCGCGCACCGGTTGCATTATGCCATCCTGCGTAGGCTCCGCCGCGCCATTACGCCCAGCTTCCGCTTCCGTAGATTTGTTACGAAACTCATGATTCATAGACATTCCTATAATTTTCCATTACTCGAAACCTGATCAAACAATATAACCGCCTCCGCCGCGCCATCCCGCACCGTTTCCGTTACGCCATTATTATCCCGACATGCGGGCATATTCCATTCATTATTTTCCATTATATATTCCAACATTTCGCGCGATCGCTCAACGCCGGCAACCGCGTTCAATAACATAAGCCTCTCGATTAAAATTGCAGAGGAAAGGAAAGTTTTAACCCGTGCGCGCCGCAAGAAAGCGAAAGCGGAACGGCGTTTTAAAATATCGCCATAAACGCCCACGCCATGCCGAAGCCGAGCAGCCCGCAGCCCGGGAACGTCAGCACCCACGCGAGTATCATCTCGCCGACGATGCCCCAGTTCACCGCCGTGATGCGTTTCGCGGACCCAACGCCCATTATCGCCGTCGTCTTGGTATGCGTCGTGCTGACGGGCAGACCGAACCGCGACGCGAGGATCAGGCAGATAACAGCCGTAAGATCGGCCGAAAACCCCTGATATTGCCGGAGCTTCACCATGTCCATGCCCACCGCCTTGATAATGCGGTAACCGCCGATGGACGTTCCGAGCGCCATCGTAATGGAGCAGAGCGCCATCAGCCATATCGGTATCGCAAAACTCGTCACCGAAGCGTCGCCTTTCGCGAGAAACATGCCGAGCATAAACACGCCCATAAATTTCTGGCCGTCCTGCGCGCCGTGCATAAACGCCATCCCCGCGCCCGCCGCCACCTGGCCGTTCTTAAATATCACGTTAGCCGCGTGCCGGTCCAAACTGCGGCACAGAACCCCCATGATTTTCGTGATAATATAACCGAGAACGAAGCCGAGCAGCGTCGAGAGGATAATGCCGTAAATGACCTTGATCCATTCCCCGCCGTTAATGCCGGAAATGCCGCCCTGAAGCGCGATAGCCGCCCCGGACAACCCTGCGATAAGCGCGTGGCTTTCGCTCGTGGGAATGCCGAACCACCACGCCGCCGTCGCCCAAATCACTATCGCGAACAGCGAAGCGCAGAGCGCGATAAGCGAAGTCCGCGGATCGCTATTAAAATCGACCATATTATAAATGGTTGCCGCCACGCTCGCGTTTATCATTGTCATAAACAAGACGCCGAGGAAATTGAATGCGGCCGCCATAATAATCGCTTTTTTAACGCCTATCGCCCGTGTCGAAACGCAGGTCGCAATAGCGTTCGGCGCGTCGGTCCAACCGTTCACGAGCACCACGCCCAAGGTCAGCAGCACCGTGATAAGCAGAGGCACATTCGAAGTCAGTTGACTTGCGAATTCATGCAGTGTAATCGTCATAACCATTATTATATTTTATCTGCGCGCAAAATACCATACAGCCGCGCGATTTTTGCCCGGGTATTTACAGAATTCTCTCGCCTCGTTGTCATTGCGGGCAGCGAGCGAAGCGAGCAAGACCCGCAATCTCCCAGACCGGAATATCTTTTGGGGCGCATGGGGCTGTCCGCAAATAAATGAGGGAAGGGGATATTGTTAAAATTTTAACAATATCCCCTTCTGCGACACGGGCAGACAGCCCCACCGGGCCATCCGCTTGTATCTTTTTTGCCGGTGGCAAAAAAGGATATCGCTGCTGTCCCTTGCGCGGGAAGCGCGAGAAAAGCCCACGACCTTTCCGCCATTATACGGCGTCCCTGTTTCCCGCACGCACGCCAACCGGCGCGAGATAAGGCTACTACGCAAGCCACCACTTCCTACCGCCTCCCTTTCCCCTCACCAAACCCACCATTCCCTCTCCTGCGAAAATACCAAAAAAATTCGCACGTC
>JAISEX010000167.1 GCA_031263875.1 Eubacteriales Family XIII. Incertae Sedis bacterium
TCCGGCAGGAAGCGCCGCCATTGCCGGGACGTCTGTCAGAAGCAGCGACGATGACAGGGAGCGGCGTCAGCCGCGACGCGCAAGGGATCGGAGGGGTGCGCAGCAGCCGCGAAGCGGCCGGAGCGAACGCGGAGCCCCGCAGAGCCCGGTGCGGCGCGCAAAACAGAAAATTGTTTTTTGTGAATGCCTGCACGCAGACTGTCCCGCGGATTACATACAAAATTATTCCCGCGTGCCGCATGCGCCCGGAATTACTGGCGGGGAAACCCGGTCAACTCATAACACGTCAATAATCGAGATGCCATCATGAAAAAAAACAACGAACCGACACTGAATTCCTCTGCGCCAAAGCTCTGGACGAAAAATTTCATCATACTCACGCTAGCGAACATGAGCTTTATGTTCGGCTTCAATATGATGCCGCCCACCATCCCGCTCTTTATCACCGGCATGGGCGGGACGAAGACGCAGGTCGGCATCGTGGCGATGTCGTTTTCCATCGCGGCGATCGTGACGAGGTTTTTCGCGCCGATCATACTCCAGAAATTCGGCAAAAAGCGCATGCTGCGCATCGGCTTTGCGGTCACGCTGATCGTCACGTTTTCGTGCGGTTTCGCGCAGTCGATCCCGCTGATACTGATGTTTCGCGTCTTTCAGGGCATCGCTTTCGGCTTTATATCGACGCTGACGACGACGCTCGCCGCCGACCTTTTGCCCGACGCGCGCCGGGGCGAGGGCATCGGTTATTTCGGCATGGGCATCACGGCGGTCACGGCCATATCGCCCGCCCTCGGCATCTTTATCGTGACGTCATCGACTTTTTTCGTGATGTTTCTGACGGCTTCCGCCGGGCAGCTTATCTCCGTCTTTTTGCTCAGCTTCTTCCGCCCGCCCGCTGCAGTTATGGAGGTGGCGGCCGACGCGCCGAAACTCTCGCTGAAAAGCAGCTTCTTCGAGCCGGCGCTTTTGCTGCAATGCCTGCTGCTGATCTTTATGGGCACCGCGCGCAGCGCCGAGCAGAATTACATCTCGCTGCTCGCGGAGGAACACGCCATTATCGGGCTGTCATGGTATTTTGTGTTGCAGACGGGCGTCAGCTTTGTCGCGAAATTTTTCACGGGGCGGCTGTACGATACGAGGGGGCCGGCGTGGAGCATTATACCCGGCGGCATCAGTTGGATCATCGCTTTCGCCCTCATGTCGTTTTCGCACAGCATCGGCATGCTGCTTGTCGCGGGTTTCTTTTCGGGCTACGGCATGGGCATGCTCCTGCCCGCGATGCAGACCTGGTGCATTTCGCGCGTACCGGCGGAGCGCCGCAGCGTGGCGTCCGCCCTCTATTTCAACTTCTACGATATCGGTATCGGCATCGGCGCCATCGTTCTCGGCGCCCTCTTTGAGGGCTACGGGGCCGCCGACGCTTTCCGCGTCGCGTCCGCGTGCATGGTCGTCTTTACCGCGATCTACCTGATCGGCGCTTCGATGCAAAGACGCGGCGACGCAAAGCGCGCGAATCAGTCAGGTAAACGTTAAAAGTTTTCGATAATTTCATTGAGCTTGGGCGCATGGGGCGGGGCCCCACCGGGGGATGCCTGTTTTACGCGGCTTCAGCCGCAGTGTAAAACAGGACAGCGAAGCGAGCAACGCGAGCGGAGGAGTGAGCGACCGCAGGGAGCGAACGTTCCGGGGCTCCGCGTTCGCCTGTTTTACGCGGCTTCAGCCGCAGTGTAAAACAGGACAGCGAAGCGAGGCGAAGCCGAGCGGAGGAGTGAGCGCAGCGAACGTTGCTCCGCGGCTGCTACCGCACCCCTCCTATCCCGTGCGCGTCGCTCGGCTTCGCCTCGCTCCCCGTGCGAGAAAGGAACCCGGCACATCCGTCCTTCCTGCGGCGAACCCGTTTCTCACGCGCACAACGAAAAACCACGAGATAAGAAGACGCGAAAGCCCTCACCTCCGTGCCGTCCCCCGTCTACCCTCGCGCCTTATGGCCTTTCAAACATGCCTGCGATCAGCGGAATTCCGGCATCTGAACAAGCTCCAGTTTTTCTCCCGCCGGGCCGCGGAAAAAGATCAACTGGCCGCCGTCGCCGGGATCCACCGGCTCGTCCATCAGGAACTCCACGCCCTTCGACTTCAGCTCGCCCATAGCCGCGCGGATATCATCGACTTTCAGCGCGAGGACTTCAAACATCCCGTCACCGTAATAATAGTCGCGCCCATCCGTAAACTGCACGAGTTCCACGACAAAATCGTCGCCCGGAACCCGCATCAGCGCATTCCGGATATTCTGCTGCTCGATCTCCATACGGGCCGCCACCTCAAAACCGAACAGTTCCGTGTAATAGCTGATCGATTCATCCAAGTCCTTCGCAATGACCGCCACATGATCTACTTTCCGTACCAATGCCATTTCATCATTCCTTTCACTGCATACATCCGGGCCAAAGTCCACCAACTCTCCATGAAACTCCTTTTCACCGGCAAGAAGTTCTTTCATTGACCTTCGGCTCTTTCCCATCGTTTGACACATTATTATTCCTCATGCTTCTTACCTGTTAAGACACCATCATCTATAGTATAGCAAGGATCAAATGATGTATGATATAATTTATCTCGAAATTATCACACTATTCTATTATTTATTTGGGTAGAGAGCGGGAGAGAAAGGAACAGGTATGAAAGAAATTCTCACAGAAATCGGCGTCGGCGTGCTCGGACTGACGTGGAAGGAAGCGATCATGTTCGCCATCGGCGGCATATTGATATTCCTCGCGATCAAATTTGAATACGAGCCAATGCTGCTGCTTCCGATCGGATTCGGAGCGATCCTCGTCAACATTCCGCTGTCGTCGGCGCTGTCCATCGACGGTGAGCCGGGCTTTCTGCAAATACTGTACAACGCGGGAATCGTAACGGAACTTTTCCCCGTCCTTATTTTCATCGCCGTCGGCGCGATGATAGACTTTAAACCCCTGCTGCAAAACCCGTTTATGCTGTTCTTCGGCGCGGCGGCGCAGTTCGGCATCTTCTTTACGATGATGTTCGCCCTGGCGACGGGACAGTTCGACCTCAAGGAAGCCGCCTCCATCGGCATTATCGGCGCGGCGGACGGCCCCACGTCCATCTTCGTCGCCTCCAAATTCGCAATGAATTATCTCGGGCCGATTTCAGTCGCGGCCTACTCGTATATGTCGCTCGTGCCGCTGATCCAGCCGCCCGTCATACGCGCGCTGACCACCAAAAAAGAACGTCAGATGCATATGCAGTATACCACCGTGGAGATACCGCGGATCGTCGAGATACTGTTCCCGATCCTTATCACGCTTATCGCGGGCATACTCGCGCCCATGAGCGTCGCCCTTATCGGAGCGCTGATGTTCGGCAATCTGATCCGCGTCTGCGGCGTACTCGAACGCCTCTCGATCTCAGCGCAAAACGAGCTCGCGAATCTCGTAACGCTGCTGCTCGGCATCACGATCGGCTCCACGATGACGGCCGGCGCCTTCCTCGACCTGCGGACGATCATGATACTCGCCATGGGGCTTGTCGCCTTCGTCTTCGATACGGCGGGCGGCGTCCTCTTCGCGAAGCTGCTGAACATCTTCCTGCCGGCTCACCGCAAGGTCAATCCGATGATAGGGGCCGCGGGCATATCCGCCTTCCCGATGTCGGGGCGCGTGGTACAGCGCATGGCGACCAAGGAGGATCCGACGAATTTCATCCTCATGCAGGCGATGAGCGCAAACGTCGCGGGCCAGCTCGGTTCCGTGGTCGCGGGCAGCATGGTGCTCGCCCTCGTTCCCGCCATACTCGCGGGCTGACGGCATTATTAAAAGGAAAGGAACAGACACATGGATAGACATCTGCTTTTACAGGGACTCGAAGTGACGCTGCTCGGACTCGCGGGCGTCTTCGCGGTGCTTATCATATTTTACGCGGTAACGCGCCTGATGCTGATTATCGCGCGGAAGGGCAAGAACAAAAACGCACCCGAAAACAGCTAACATGCAGCCAGCCGCAAACCCGCCTGACCGCTTTCTGTTCGGGCGCATGGGGCTGTCCTGAAATATAAGAGGTGAGTCAATTGTTAAAAATTTAACGATTAAAACATTTCAAATACGGCGAAACAGCCCCACCGGGCTCTGCGGGGCTCCGCTTCGCTTCGGCCACGGCGCTCAAGACAAGCGCGAGAAATGATGCATCACTGCGCCGTCAAACTTCCGCGTCATTTTTCAGCCGCGCTCGCGCCATGGCTGCACGCCCCTGCGGGGCGGCACCCCTCCGATCCCGTGGCAGAGGTACAGGAGCTTCAGCTCCGTTGTACCTCGCACATCGAGGAGCGCAGGGCTTCAGCCCGTGGCGCTCTACCGTGCGCGGGACATATGCGAACTTCCCTGCCGCCTCGCAACGTCTGTCATTACGGGTTTGATCCGCAGTTGTGCGGGCAGCGTACACCTCACCTCCGTCCTACCTACGGCGTATCCATTCATCGCGCACACGCCAAAACACGCGGGCCGACAAAAAACACAAGCTCCCTTTCCCTGCCGTCACCCATGCGCGAATGTGTGCGGGCAACATACGTAACGCGCCCATCCTCATTCCGGCGTCCCGGTCTCTCACAAAAACAATAACCGCAGCGCGAGAACCGGCCACACCCGACCATTCTCATTTTGCCGCCGCCACCCCGTTCGACCCGGCCCCGCATTTCGCCCACCTTCCTTCGCCGCGCTCCGGATTCTCACCAAAACAATTAC
>JAISEX010000178.1 GCA_031263875.1 Eubacteriales Family XIII. Incertae Sedis bacterium
TAATGGACACGCCCGTTTCGGTGCTGCCCGTAAATCCCACGGCGTCGACGCCGGGATGGGAGGCCAGCAGATTGCCGGTGTTGCCGCCGGGCCCGGTGATCACGTTGACCACGCCTTTCGGCAGCCCATCGACGGAATCGATGATCTCCGCGAGTTTCAGGCCGATGGTCGAATTGATCGACGGCGGTTTTACGACGCAGGTATTGCCCGTGGAAATGGACAGGGCGATTTTCTGCGCCATCAGGAAGAACGGAAGATTCCACGGTATAATCAGCGCGCATACGCCGACCGGCACGCGGTCGAAGCAGTACATCACGTTGGTTTTGACGCTTTTGATAAGATCGCCACCCGTGGCGCGGGCATAGACGGCCGCCATCTCAAAGTTACCGGCCGCGCCCATCGTCGGGCCGAAGCCGAGCTTTTCGGGCATCCCGTGTTCCTGCGCGGCGTGATGGGCGATATCGCCGATCTGCTCTTTGATCTTCGCCGCTATCTGATTCAGTATCGCGGAGCGGTATTCCTGCGGTTTTGACGACCACTCGGGGAATGCCGCGCGCGCCGCCGCGACCGCCCGGTCGACGTCTTCCTTGTCCGCGCTTGGGACTTCGCCAAACAGTTCTTCCGTGGCGGGATTGACCGTGGTCAGAGTTTTACCCGACGCGGCGCCTACCCATTCGCCGCCGAGAAGCATTTTTTTCGATATCATATTGTTCCTCCGGTTTGTACGCGTATGATGCGTGGCAGATATTCCGTCCGCATGACTCTTATTACTCCACCGATCAAATATTGCGCGTCTTGGCGGCTAGTTTGGCGTCCTGCGTTGTTGCAAAGCCTCGTGATACCACCAGTATCTCTGCGTTTTGCGCCTAGCAGGCCGCCAAACTATCTCACCAACTCAACGCAACATTTAAGCGGCGAAGCAATAAAGCAATTATTATAGTATAATTCTAGTATCGTAAGAACAGGGAGTATTCGTATATAATTACAATAAGAGAAGCAGTTTTTCGTTAATTTATACAAAGTGCGGGAAGTGCTCGTGTGAGGATAGAAAAATGGATACGGCGGAACGGAAAAACGTATATAAAAATGAAGCGGCGGAGCTGCTGTCGGCCCTCGTTTCGGCGCGCAATCTTCAGGATATCGCGATAGCGGGCGAGAAGCTGTTCGGCAATCCCCTCGTTATCACGGATCACAGTTGGAGCGTGCTCGCGATAAGTTCGGAGACGGAAATCCCCGACGACACCGCGTGGAACGAGTTTATCACTTTCGGCACGCTGTCGATAAACACGGTGGCGCTGAATATCAGGAACCGGCTGACGGAGCGCATCGGAGGCAGCGATGAGCCGTTTATCTGGCAGGATCCCGGTTCGCGCTATCGCCGGCTGCTCGGCAAGGTCTTTATCGGCCAACGTGTGATGGCGACCGTTTCCATTATGGAATATAACCGGACGTTTGAGGAAAGCGACGTCGAAAAGGCGAAACTTTTCTGCGAGGCGGTTTCCGTCGAAATGCAGAAGGACCGGTACAAGAAATATTCGCGCGGCTTGTTATATGAGGATTTTATCAGCGGCGTGCTCGAAGGGCGGCTGTCCGAGGGGCTGATACGCGAACGCGTGCGGCTCTTCAAACTCCCGCTGACCGGCGAGCTGCGGCTGTTCGTCATCGATTCGAAGGGCTTCGACCGCGAAGATCTGTCCGCGGGTTATCTTCGCGACCGCATCGAGAAGATCATGAGCCTCGGCATGCCGGTCATCTACGGCGGGCGCATCCTCTCCGTCAAATCATACGCGGACAGCGCGGACAGTTATGAAGAAGACGTGAAAAAACTGGAGTCGTTCCTCGTTGAAAACGATATCCGGTGCGGCGTCAGCCGGGCTGCGCAAAAAGTCACCTCGCTGCCCGATATGTACGCGGAGGCGTCGGCGGCGCTGCGGCTCGGCCAGCGGCTCGACCCGAAAAGCCCGATATACGAATACGAAAATTACAGCATCTACCGGCTGTGCGAATTGTGCGACGAGCATGAGAAGGGAAACGCCTTCCTCGACCTGAGCCTGATCCGCCTGATCGAATACGACCGGGAACACGGCACGGAATTCACCGTCAGCCTCAAGGGTTGGCTCGACTGCTCGCGCAATATTTCAAACGCCGCGAGCGAGCTTCACCTCCACCGCAACACGCTGGTCTACCACCTGAAACGCGTGGAGGAGATCGCGGACATCAGCCTGACCGACCCCGCCAAACTGATGAATCTGGAGCTTTCGTTTAAGTTTCTCGAATACCGCGGGGAATACTGAGGACGCATATGCCGTGAACTCTGCCCGTACAGGGAGCGGCGTCAGCCGCGACGCGCAAGGGATCGGAGAGGTGCGCAGCAGCCACGGCGCGGATTTAGCTGTAAACGAAGTTGGACGCGCGAGAACGCGGGCAGCATACAGTCTCAGCGTTCATCACAAGCGTCGGGGCCGAAGCGAAGCGGAGCCTCGCAGAGCCCGGTGGGGCTGTTTCAGCATATGTAAAGCGCCCCGATTGTTAAAAATTTAACAATCGGGGCGCTTCATTTATTTGAGAACAGCCCCATGCGCCCATAATCAAACGCGATAATAGGCAGCGTTAAAAGGTTGCGAGGCTACTAATCCGCATACTTGATACAGACGAGTTTCTGATCCGTGAACTCGAGCATACCCCGGAGACCGCCTTCTTTCCCGATGCCGCTCTCCTTGACGCTCGTTCCCCACGACTGCTCGTCCATCAGCATCTGCGTGTTGATAAACGCGGCGCCGACCTGCAAATTCTCGACGAGCTTCATGCCGGCCCCGAGATCGCGCGTCCAGATATGGCTGCAGAGGCCATAGCGGCTGTCGTTCGCGAGGGCGATCAGATCGTCATCGTCCGTGTATTTAATGAGGACGGCGACGGGTCCGAAGACCTCCTCGCGCGCGATTTTCATCTCGTGCTTCACGTCCGCCACGACGGTGGGCTGGATAAAGAATCCGGGAGAAACGGCTTCGCCGCCCGTGACGATGCGGGCGCCTTCGCCCACCGCGCCTTTGATATAATCGAGCACGTGCCGCTGATGTTCCGCGCTGACGACCGGCCCCATCTCGACGGTCTTGTCCTTCGAGTCGCCCATCTTGACTGCTTCCGCGCGCGCTTTGAACTTCTGTACGAACTCATCATAAATGCGCTCGTGGATGTAATACCGGCCCGGCCCCGAGCAATGCTGGCCGCTGTTGTTGAACTGCCGCCACGCCAGAATGTCGAGAGCCTTGTCAACGTCCGCGTCCGGCAACACGAGGACGGGATTGTTGCCGCCCAGCTCCATAATGCACTTTTTGACGGTGTCCGCCGCGTCGCGCAAAAGGGTTTTGCCGGTTTCGCTCGACCCCGTAAAGCCGATAATATCGACTTCCGGGTGCTTCGCTATCGCAGAGCCGGCCGTGCCGCCGGGACCGGTCACGAAGTTTACCACGCCGGGTGGCAGGGCGCCCGTGTCGTGAATGATCTCCGCCATCTTCAGCCCGATCAGCGAATTGATCGAAGCGGGTTTGATAACGGCCGTATTGCCGACCGCAATCGCGGGAGCCAGCTTCACCGCCGCCATGATCGTCGGGAGGTTCCACGGGATGATAAAGCCGACGACGCCCGCCGCGTGCCGCTGCATATACGAAATAGTTGTGAAATCGACGGGTATCTGCTCGCCCATCACGCGGTAAGCCGCGTACGCGCTCCATTCAAATTTCGCCGCGGCGCCCATTACGGCGCCAAAAGCGTCGTTGTACGGCGTGCCGTGTTCGCGGCTTTCGAGTTCCGCAAGCTCGCCGGCCCGCTCCCTGATCGCCGCGGAAATTTTCAGCAGGGCGTCGCTGCGATTCTTCTGCGGCTGCATCGCCCATGATTTAAAGGCCGTGCGCGCCGCCATCACCGCGCGGTCAACGTCTTCTTCGCCCGCGGCCGGCGCCGTGCCGAGCGGCTCGCCCGTGCTCGGATCCACCGTCGTCAGCGTCGCGCCGGAAAGCGCATCCGTCCATTCGCCGTCAATATACATTTTGCTGCTCAACATTATCGTTACTCCTTATCGTCGCGTCCGATGCCTGCGGCTCCGCGCCCCCGCGAAGCGAAACATCGCCTTATGAGAGGTGTAACGAAATTAACTGATTTCCATATTATGCCAATAAATTAATTGCAAATCAGGTTGGGTCTAAGCCATAATCGTTTATATTTGCTCTATCCAATTTTAATTTCGTTACAACTCTAGTGCGTAAAAATATTGCGGGGCAGGGCGCCGTAGCGCGGCCCGTTCCCACTGATATCATCATAGCGAAAATGCCCGCGGAATTATTCAGATAGAACGACGAAATGTTGAGGGGAGGGTTGGCGGATATGACCAAGGGATGGTTTTGGGGCGCATGGGGCTTCGCCCCACCGGGCCATGCGGGGCTCCGCTTCGCTTCGGCCCCGGCTTCGCCGTGGCTGCTGCGCACCCCTTCTGTCCCTTGCGCGGGACATATGCGACCTTCTATGCCGCCTCCACAAAGTCTGTCATTACCGTCGGAACCGCAATACAACTCCCATCGTCTGTTATTCCGACATGCGCCCCGGCTGCAACGGCTCCTTTCTGTCCTCTATGCTATAATGGTCAGGCGTTGGGTTATCGTAAAAAGGAAAAAACGAGGATTATATTGTATTCAAATAAACGAAAATTGATACTGATGCTGGCATTCCTGCTTGTGCTGTCCGCTTGCGGTAAAGGTGACGGCGGCGAAAAGGGCATGGCAATGGCCGACGTTCTTTTTGAACAGAAAAACGAGTTTGCCGGAGATGCTTCCGCCGATGGAGCTTTGCTGAAAACATTAGAAATCTCCAAACTTGGCGACTATGAAATTGCCTTAAAGACTGATTCCCGGCCGTATGCACTGGAAATTAAGTTCAGTGAGCGTCGTGTCACAGCCGAGGAACTGAGCGCTGAAATGCAGGCGAACGCTTGCATTCTTCTGGCGTTAATCGAAAATGCCGATGAAATCCGCTGGAACAGCAGCGCTGATACGGGCACTGGGAGCCAACGCCTGTCGGTGGAGGACGCTGATAAAGAGTACGGCGACATAAAGGATTACGGAACGTCGAGCGAGAAACTTCGTTCGCTGTTAACCCGCATGGGATACGAGCAGTAGCGGCAGCGTGACGGTAAAGGCCGTTCCTTTCCCGAACTCGCTCTCGGCGGCGACGTCCCCGTCAAGCAGTTCCGCGATTTTCCTCACGATCGCCAGGCCCAATCCGTTCCCGTTAAAAAGGCTGCGCGATTCGTCGGCTTTGTAGAAGCGGTCGAAGATGCGCGGCAGCGCTTCGGGCGTGATGCCGATGCCGGTGTCCGCGATCCGGCATATCGCGTTCCCGCTTTGCGCGAGCAGGGAGATATGGACGCGCCCGCCGTCCGGCGTAAATTTAACGGCGTTTCCGATAAGGTTTGTCCACATATGCTCGGCTAATTCCCGGTCGGTCTGAATCGTTATTTCGGTGAGGTCGGCTGTCACGTCGATATGTTTTTCGGACCAGAGCGGCTCGCAGGCAGAGATGACGGAGCGGATCTGCCGGTCGAGGCGGTAGGCATTCATTTTGATAACTCCGGCCTCCGCGTCGAGCGCAGCCAGCCGCAGCAAGTTCTCCGAAAGGTTTGACAACCGGTCGCTTTCCGAGCGGATAACGGTCAGGTAATCGCGCCGTTTTTCGGGGCTGAGGTGTTCGTCCGTGAGCGCCGCCGCGTAGCCGCGAATCGAGGTCAGCGGCGATTGTATTTCGTGCGAAACATTGGAGACGAATTCCCGCCGCATCGTTTCGATTTTCTTCAATTGTAACGCCATCGTATCGATGCTCTTGACGAACCCGCCGAGCTTCGGGTCGAGGCGAAAATCTCCCGCGGGAGCGACGTCGAAATCCCCTGCCGTCAATTTTTCGATAATATCCGACGTCTGCACAAAAGCGTTTCGGTACCGCCGCAGGATCGAGAAGCGTGTAAGCGTCAGAATGGCGATCGTGAGGATCAGGCTGACGCCCGACGCGATGATCTGTATCGAAAACTCGGGCAGTTTGTCGTAGAGTAGTTCAAAAATTACGCCGAAGGAAAAGACGTCGCTGATTAGGAAGACGGCGATAAACAGCGCGGCCGAGGCGAGCGTTTGCCAAAATGCTTTTCTCCTCATAAGGTCGTATCCAATCGGTATCCGACGCCTCTAATGGTGCGGATATGGACGCCGGAGATTTGTTCCGGCAGTTTCTCGCGCACCCGCCCGATATGGACGTCCAGCGTCCGTTCGTTCCCCTCGAAGTCGAAGCCCCAAATGCGTTCTATCAGCGCGTCGCGTGAGAAGGTTCTGCCCGGCGACCCCGCGAGCGTAAACAGCAGCTCGAATTCTTTCAGCGGCAAAGTGACGGGCGCGCCCTCCGCTATCGTCAGCGTATACGATTTCCGCTCCAGGCGTATTGATCCGATTTCGATAAGCCCGGAACAGTTGATTTCGTAGCGCCGCATCAAAGCTTTAACGCGCGCGACGAGCTCCTGCGGGTCGAAGGGCTTCGTCAGGTAATCGTCGGCGCCGAGGCTGAAGCCTTTCACTTTGTCGGGCGTTTCCGCTTTGGCGGTCACGAGCAGGATGGGGATATCGTAGTACTCTCTGATTTCGCGGCAGACCGCGAAGCCGTCGACGTTCGGCATCAGGATGTCCACTATCGCCATATCGACTTTGGCGGTTTCCATAATGCGCAGGGCTTCCGCGCCATCGGCGGCTTCCATCAGCCGAAAGCCCTCCGGCTCGAGGAATATCTTTATCAATTCGCGAATATGGCGGTCGTCGTCCACGATCAAAATGGCGCTCATGCGGGTGTTCCTTTCTATGGTGAGGTAAACTCTTTTTATTCTTACGTACTATT